>NZ_BCBW01000049.1:0-23070 GCF_001315805.1 Olleya sp. ITB9 | reverse complement strand
TCAAGGTCCTGCTGGAGCAGACGGAAACGATGGTGCTGATGGTGTTGATGGAGCAGTTGGTCCACAAGGACTTCAAGGTATTCAGGGTGAAACTGGACCGCAAGGTCCTGCTGGAGCAAACGGAAACGATGGTGCTGATGGTGTTGATGGAGCAGTTGGTCCACAAGGACTTCAAGGTATTCAAGGTGAAACTGGACCACAAGGTCCTGCTGGAGCAAACGGAAACGATGGTGCTGATGGTGTTGATGGAGCAGTTGGACCTCAAGGTCTTCAAGGTATTCAAGGTGAAACTGGACCGCAAGGTCCTGCTGGAGCAGACGGAAACGATGGTGCTGATGGTGTTGATGGAGCAGTTGGTCCACAAGGTCTTCAAGGAATTCAAGGTGAAACTGGACCACAAGGTCCTGCTGGAGCAAACGGAAACGATGGTGCTGATGGTGTTGATGGAGCAGTTGGACCACAAGGTATTCAAGGAGAAACTGGACCGCAAGGTCCTGCTGGAGCAGACGGAAACGATGGTGCTGATGGTGTTGATGGAGGAGTTGGACCTCAAGGTCCTCAAGGAATTCAAGGTGAAGTTGGGCCTTCAAGTACATATGTTGGACAGTTTATTATTACCGCTACAGGAAATCAAACAATAACTGGTTTACCATTTGAACCTTCATCTATAACTTTTGTAGCTCATGCTAATGTAGAAACATTAGATTTAGATTCTGATAATGGTGTTGGAGATAATAATACAGGAATTGCCAATTCTTTTGGATCAATGAATGGTTTTGCTAGAAACGATTCTGGAACAATTACACAACAAGTTATATATGTAGGTGGTAGTGGAAATTCTATTAATGATATTTCTAGATATGCGTCAAGTACAAGATGTATAGGGTTAAGGTATGGTAATCAAAATGGTAATGCTGTTGGTAGAACCTTAGCAAGTTTAACTTCATTTAACACAAATGGTTTCACTATTAATGTTACAAACAAATCAGATAATGTTGTTGTTTTATTCACAGCATATAAATAATAAAGACTATGAGAACTATAATAATTATAGCCTTACTAGTATTTAATATTAGTATTGCACAAGAAGCTTTTCATAACTTTGGAAATATCCAAATTCATGATCAAGGACAAATTGGATTTCATGTAGATTTACAAAATGACGGTCCATTTAATCAAAATGTTGGTTTAGCAGGTTTTTATAACGAAGACAATCCAATAACAATTTCAGGTACAAACGTGCCTAGATTTTATGATGTCGAAGTTGCTGTAGATAATCATCTTTACCTTCAAATAAACACTCAAATAACAAACGGACTAGATTATATAATTGGAGATATTATCACACCAAGATTGACTCCAAATGTTTCTTTAGATTATTTTGGAAATGCTATTTATACTCTCGAAGACGATTTAAGACATGTTGATGGTTATGCATCTGCCACCACTAATCAATCTTTTATTTTCCCAATTGGTCAAGATGATAAGTTTAGACCTTTAATTACACCTAATCAGACTGGACCTGAAAAATTTAGTGCTGCATATTATAATGAAGATCCAAATTTCCCTTCTACATTCAGCACCAATTTTGACACCACTATGTCAGAAGGTATTATTAACCAAGTAAATATTGAAGAATTTTGGGATTTTGATGGTCGAACAGAAACATTTGTTACTTTAACCTGGAATCAAGAAAGCCAAATAGATAACCTAGTTGATGATTTAATGAATTTAAGAGTTGTTGGCTGGAGTGAAGTTGAAAACAAATGGATGGACTTAGGTAATTCTGCTATAACTGGAGATATTAACAATGGAACAATAAGCTCTATAGAGTTTATACCAAATGATTATTCAATTATAACTTTTGGGTCCTTAATTGGAAGTGACGGATTAACAGTCTATAATGGTATTAGCCCAAATAACGATGGTCTAAATGATAATTTTGTAATTGAAGGAATAGAACTTTTTAAAAACAATCTTAAAATATTTAATCGTTGGGGAAGAGTTGTTTATGATGCCGAAAATTATGACAATACATTTAATGGAATTTCTAATAAAACGGTAGTTGGTAATCAAGGAAGTAAATTACCTGTAGGTACTTATTTTTATGTATTACAACTTCCTGAAGAAAACAAAAGTTATTCTGGATACATTTACATAACGTATTAAAACTATAAAGTTTTAAAAAAGTGATATCCATAAATTTCATACCCTTCGTTATAATAAAACTTATGCGAAGGGTAATTCTGCACATAGGTATTTAATTCTGAAGTTGTACATCCCTTACTTTTAGCATAAGCATACATCCATTTAAAAAACTGCTTACCCAAACCTTGTCCTTGGTATTCAGCTTCAATATAGACATGATCAACCTCCATACTTTTTCCTGCATAATGTCTTGTTTGAAACCACATTCCAGAAACACCAATCAAGTTGTCATTATCATAAACTCCTGCACATTCATAATTTTGAGTAATCATCTCGGCAAAACGTTCTTTTAAAATAGCATCTGAATTTTTATGATTAGATAATTTCTGAATTAGAGGAATAATACAATTAATATTTTCCTTTTCAATTAATTTAAAGCTAATAGCCATTACTTTTTTTTTATTCAAAATTAATTAATTTTGAAATATCATATTTACATTTATTCTAGTTTTAACACCTATGCAAAATAGCTTAGATACATTATCACAAAAGGACATTACAATCCGACCTATTAAAGGAAGCGACACAATACCTGTCAGGCATGCAGTATTAAGACAAGGCAAACCAATTGAAGCTTGTTATATTCCGCAAGATGATTTAAGTAACACATATCATTTTGGTTTATTTTACAAAAATCAACTTACTGGAGTTTGCACTTTTGTAGCAGATCAATCCCCTTTATTTAAAGACTCAAATCAATATAGATTACGTGCAATGGGTGTTTTGGAAGAGTTTCAAGGATTACAATTCGGAAAGCTATTACTAACGTATGGAGTTAATTTTTTAAAAAGTAAAAACATAAACAAGCTTTGGTTTAATGCTAGAATTGTAGCTTTAAATTTTTATAAGAAAAATGGATTTGAAACGATAGGAACGCAATTTAATATTCCCGAAGTTGGTCCACATTACACCATGCATAAATCATTAAAATGAAAAAACAAACTTTAAAAAAAATCGTATTAACTATTTGCTTTACAATTGCAAGTTTACCTCAATTTGCTTTTTATCAAACTGTAATTTCAAATGAAGAATTAATAGGAAAAGGACAACCTAAACTGTTCGGAAATGGGTATAACCTAAGAGAAGAACCTCATTTAGCATTCAAAAAAATGCAGACTGCTGCTTTAAAGGACGGAATTAGTATAGGAGCGGTTTCTAGTTACAGAGGATTTGCTCATCAAAAACGCATTTGGGAACGTAAATTTAAAAGCAACAAAGCCAAAGGATTATCTGATCAAGATAATATTAAAAAAATTATAGAATACTCTACCATACCAGGTACATCTCGTCACCATTGGGGAACAGATATTGACATATACCAAACTAATGTCAAACAACCTAGAAGTGTTTTACTACCAAGTAATTTTCATAATAATGGACCGTATTGTAAACTAAAAGAGTGGATGGATGTTAATGCTGCTACCTATGGGTTTTATTTAGTATATACAGATAATGCTAACCGTAAAGGTTTTAAATATGAACCTTGGCACTTTAGCTACAAAGCACTTTCATTTGACTACTTAAAAGCCTATCAAAAATTAAATATTACTGAAATATTAAAAAAAGAAGCTTTATCTGGAAGTGATTCTTTTACCGAAACATTTATAAATCAGTACTTAAACCAAAACATATTAGATATTAACCCAGAACTTTTGTAAATTGTAATATTAACAATTTTAATTAAAAATGAGAGGAAATTTAAAAGGACGGCTACTTATAGGCTTGTGTATTGCAGCTTTTTTTGGATTTAAATATTGCAGCCAGCAAGAAATAAATCCATACACTGGAAAAAAACAAGCCATATCTATGACTCCTGATCAAGAAATACAAATGGGTTTACAAAGTCGTGATCAAATGGCAGCTCAACATGGTGGGCTTTATCCAGATCAAACTTATCAAACCTTAGTGGACAATGTAGGTAACAAGCTAGTAAATAATAGTATCGCCAAAGAAACACCATATAACTATGAGTTTCACTTATTAGCAGACGCAAATACTATAAATGCATTTGCGTTGCCTGGAGGACAAATATTTATCACCTATGCTTTATTTGCTAAACTAGAAAACGAAGACCAATTAGCTGGTGTGTTAGGTCATGAAATTGGTCATGTTTTAGGTAAACATAGTGCAGAGCGTATTGCCAATTCCGAGCTTTGGCAGGGACTTTCAACCGCTGGATCTGTAGGTGCAGATGCTGGTGGATTTATTCAACAATATGGTATGACAAAATTACTAACTAATGGTCGTGATGACGAATTAGAAAGTGATGATTTAGGCGTAAAATTCATGATTAAATCTGGATATAATCCAGAAGAAATGATAGCTGTTATGGAAATTTTAAAAACAGCTGCTGGACCTAACAGACAGCCAGAGTTTAAGAGCACACATCCAGATCCTGACAATCGTATAGAACATATTAGAGAGTCCATTGAAAAATATTCGATTAACTAAATCGTTATCGTAAACAAACCTTAAAGTCCTGCAATTGCAGGACTTTTGTTTTTATATTTGTATAAACAAAATCTAATAAAATGAACAAAAAAGTAATCTTAATGATTTTAGATGGATGGGGAAAATCGCCTGATCCAAAAGTCTCTGCAATAGATAATGCTAACACACCTTTTATAGATAGTTTATATACCAATTATCCAAATGCGCAACTACGTACAGATGGATTACATGTTGGTTTGCCCGAAGGTCAAATGGGAAATAGTGAAGTTGGCCACATGAATCTTGGTGCAGGACGTATAGTATACCAAGATTTAGCAAAAATCAACTTAGCAATAGATAATAATACTTTAGCTCAAGAACAAGTTTTACAAGATGCTTTTAATTACGCTAAAGCGGAAAATAAAAACATTCATTTTTTAGGTTTGTTAAGTGATGGTGGAGTACACTCTCACATTAATCATTTAAAAGGGTTAATTACTGCTACCGAAGCTTCAGGTATAAAAAACGCTTATGTACATGCCTTTACAGATGGACGTGATGTAGACCCAAAATCAGGAAAAGGTTTTGTTGAAGACTTAGAAGACTTTACCAAAAACAAACATACAAAGCTAGCCAGTTTAACAGGTCGTTATTATGCTATGGATCGTGATAACCGTTGGGAACGTATCAAATTAGCCTATGACGCATTAGTAAATGGTACTGGTGAATTATCTGATAATTTATCACAAAGTATACAAAAACAATATGATGGAGATGTTACTGACGAGTTTATTAAACCTATCATAAAAACAAATCTAGAAGGACAACCTTTAACCACTATAAAAGAAGATGATGTCGTTATCTTTTTTAATTTTAGAACAGATCGTGGACGCGAGTTAACAGATGCGTTATACCAAAACGACCATCATGAGCAAAACATGCACAAACTAAATTTATACTATGTAACTATGACCAATTATGGTGATGCTTTTACTGGTATAAAAGTAATTTTTGACAAGGATAATATTACTGAAACTTTAGGTGAAGTTTTAGAAAAAAATAACAAAACACAAATACGTATTGCCGAAACAGAAAAATATCCACACGTTACGTTTTTCTTTTCAGGTGGTCAAGAAGCCCCTTTTAAAGGAGAGAGTCGTATTTTAAAGAATTCGCCAAAAGTTGCTACTTACGATTTAAAACCAGAGATGTCTGCGTTTGAGTTAACTGATGCATTAGTACCAGAATTAGAAAACGAAACAGCAGATTTTGTTTGTTTAAATTTTGCAAATGGAGATATGGTTGGTCACACAGGATCAATGTCTGCAGCAATACAAGCTTGTGAAGTCGTTGACAAATGTGTAAATCAAGTTGTAACTACTGCTTTAGCACATGACTATACCACCTTATTAATAGCAGACCATGGTAATTGTGAAACTATGATTAATCCTGATGGTTCACCTAACACTGCACACACAACAAACCCAGTACCTTTAATCTTAATTGATAAAGACTTAAAAACTATCAAAGATGGTGTTTTAGGTGATATGGCTCCTACTATTTTAAAATTAATGGGAGTAGATCAACCTGAAGCAATGACTTGTAATAGCTTAATCTAAGCTACAAGAATCAAAATAACTTCAACTAAAAAGTGTATCAATATAAATTGATACACTTTTTAGTTTCACCATATAATAATGATTATTAATTTGTCATTAATATTGTATTTTTGAATTCAATTTTTATTAAAATGAAACTTTCCAAAGGACTTATAATTGCTGTAGATTTTGATGGTACAATAGTAGAAGATGCTTATCCAAGTATTGGACAAGCTCGCCTTTTTGCTTTTGAAACCCTTAAACGTCTTCAAAAAGATGGACATAGACTTATACTTTGGACCTACAGACACGGTAAAAAATTAGATGAAGCAGTCTCATTTTGTAAAGATAATGGCATTACTTTTTATGCAGTAAATCAAAGTTTTCCTGAAGAAGTCTTTAAAAATGAAGCAAGCAGAAAAATACATGCAGACCTTTTTATAGACGACCGCAACATTGGTGGCATCTTAGGTTGGGGAGAAATCTACCAAATGTTAACCAACGAAACACCACAATTAGCTAAGCCAAAGAAAAAAAAATGGTTTAAGTTTTAATATTTTATTAAATCATAATATTGCCTATCTATTTGCTCTCTATGGTCTGGATGCGCAATTTCTACTAAAGCTTTCACACGTTCCTTGATTGTTTTACCAAACAAATTAGCTACACCATATTCTGTAACTACATAATGCACATGTGATCGTGTTGTTACCACACCTGCTCCTGGTTTTAATGTTGGTACAATTCTACTAATTCCATTTTTTGTAACCGATGGTAATGCTATGATTGCTTTTCCGCCTTGACTTAAAGAAGCGCCTCTTATAAAATCCATCTGACCTCCTACTCCAGAGTACATGTGTGCACCTATACTGTCTGCACAAACTTGTCCAGTAACATCTACTTCTATAGCACTATTAATAGCTACCATTTTAGGATTTTGTTTAATTATCGACACATCATTAGTATAATTAGATGCACGCATTTCTACAAAAGGATTATCGTCTACATAATCATACAAACGTTGTGATCCAATTAAAAAGGTAGATAATGCACGTCCTCTGTTAATAGCTTTATAGTTTCCGTTTATGACATTATTTAAAATTAAATCTATAACTCCATCCGAAAACATCTCAGTATGTAACCCTAAGTTTTTGTGATTAGTCAATCTAGTTAGCACTGCATTTGGTATGCTTCCAATTCCCATTTGCAAAGTACTTTCATCTTCAATTAAATTAGCTACAAAATCGCCAATTTTATTTTCAATAGCATTAGGTTTTACTACATCATGACCTGGTAAAGGTTGATGACTTTCAACAAAAGTATCTATTTCGGATACGTGTATAATTCCTGCTCCATGTGTTCTGGGCATATACCTATTAACCTGAGCAATAACAGTTGTTGCATTATCAATTGCTGCTAATGTCGCTTCAACAGAAACTCCTAAAGAACAATATCCATGTTTATCTGGAACAGAGACATGAATAAAAGCGACATCTAAATCAATGATATTACGTTTAAACAAAATTGGTAATTCACTTAAAAAAACAGGTGTGTAAGATCCATTTCCTGCTTTTAAAGTATGTCTCACATTTTTTCCGATAAAAAAAGAATTAACATGAAAACTATCCTTTAATTCTGGATTTGCATAAGGTGCTTCTCCTTCGGTATGTAAATGACAAATCTCGACATGACTTAACTCTTCATGCCTTTTGGTCATTGCTTGTATTAAAGATTGTGGTGCTGCAGCTGCAGCTTGAATATAAACCCTATTATTAGATTTTATAACTTTTACTGCTTCTTCTGCAGTGACTGATGTAAACATAATTGTAATTTTTATAACACAAAAATACCATATCAAAATACTTTAAAACCTGCTAAATGTCATGTCTTCAAAATTAATAAAGCGGTTTATTTTAAGTATATTTGCACATATTTTTTTGAACCATGATTATAGTTAAAACAAAAGAAGAAATAGAATTAATGCGCGAAGCTGCATTAGTTGTTTCTAAAACATTAGGTGAAGTTGCTAAAGCAGTAAAACCAGGTGTTACCACATTACAATTAGATAAAATTGCTGAAGAACACATCAGAGATTTAGGTGCTGTTCCTGGTTTTTTAGGATTATATGATTTTCCTAATACCTTATGCATGAGTCCAAACTCTCAAGTGGTGCATGGTATTCCTAATAATACGCCTTTAGAAAATGGAGATATTATATCTGTTGATTGTGGCTCTATTTTAAATGGATATTATGGTGATCACGCCTATACTTTTGCAGTAGGTGAAATAGACCCAGAAACTGAAAAACTACTTCAAGTTACTAAAGAATCTTTATACGCTGGAATCAAGCAACTAAAAGTTGGTAATCGTGTTGGAGATGTTGGTTATGCTATACAAAAATATTGCGAAGATCATGGTTATGGTGTCGTACGTGAACTTGTTGGACATGGTTTAGGTACTAAAATGCATGAAGACCCAGAAATGCCAAATTATGGTAAACGTGGTCGTGGTAAGAAATTTATTGAAGGGATGGTTGTAGCAATTGAACCCATGATTAATCTTGGTACGCAACGCATTAAACAACACAGAGATGGTTGGACTATTACGACCTTAGATGGTAAGCCAAGTGCACATTTTGAACATGATGTTGCAATTGTAGATGGTAAACCAGAATTACTATCCACTTTTGCTTACATATATGAAGCTTTGGGTATTACTAGTAATGAAGAAGATGAATTTAGACAAACCCCTTTAGTGCTATAAATTTATGACTATTGACAGTTTAGAACAGCAATTACAGCCTTTAAGAGAAACATTAAATAACCATAAATTATATTCGGTATTATCAAATCTTGATGATATTAAACTTTTCATGGAACAGCACGTATATGCTGTTTGGGATTTTATGTCACTTTTAAAAGCACTTCAAAACCATTTAACAACAACAACGTTACCTTGGCTACCTGTATCTAATCCTGCAACGTCAAGATTTATAAACGAAATTGTTTTAGGCGAAGAAAGTGATGTTAATGAGCTTGGTGAAGCTAAAAGTCATTTTGAAATGTACTTAGATGCTATGACGCAAATTGGTGCAGATACGACTAAAATCAAACAATTTATAGCTAATTTAACTTTAGGACAAACAGTAGAAGAAGCTGCAAATAACATAAATTTAAATTCTAAAACTTATCAGTTTATAGATTATACTTTTAAAACTATACAAACAAATAAACCTCATATTATTGCCTCTGCTTTTACTTTTGGTCGAGAGGATATTATACCTGATATGTTTTTTCAAATTATAAAACATTCAAAAACCGAAGAGCAATCTTTTAGTAAATTATCTTACTATCTAAACAGACACATTGAGTTAGATGGAGATGAACATGGTCCTTTATCTTTAAAAATGATTGAAGAGTTATGTGGTAATGACAGTAATAAATGGGAAGAAACATTAACTACTGCTAAACAAGCTTTACAACAACGTATTGCACTTTGGGATACTATTACTGACTTAATTTTGCAAAAGAAATTAGCCAAAGCTTAAATGAAACGTCTTTTTAAACTAATATTAAACGTGATACCGAGACCTTTATTAATAAGGTTGAGCTATATTATTAGACCAGTTTTAGCGTTTTTTTTAAAAGGAAACACCTTTACAGATCCTATTGATGGTAAAAGCTTTAAAAGTTTTTTACCTTATGGCTATGGTAAACAACGTAATAACGTTTTATCACCTTCTACCCTATCTTTAGAACGTCACAGATTGTTATGGTTGTATTTACAAAACGAAACTATTTTTTTTGAATCTGAAAGTACTTCTAGTTCTGAAAAACTTAAAGTACTGCATTTTGCACCAGAGCAATGTTTTTTAAATCGGTTTAGAGCTTTAAATCATTTAGATTACACAACTACAGATTTACTGTCTCCTATTGCAGATGTAAAAGCAGATATTTGCGACCTTCCGTTTGAAAATGACACCTATGATATTATTTTATGTAATCATGTGTTAGAACATATACCAGACGACACTAAAGCTATGCAAGAGCTATATCGTGTAATGAAACCTGGTGGATATGGTGTATTTCAAATTCCGCAAGATTTAAGTAGACAAACCACTTTTGAGGACGATAGTATTACTGATAAAAAAGAACGAGCTGAAATTTTTGGTCAATATGATCATGTACGTGTGTATGGCTACGACTACTTTAACAAACTAAGAGCTATTGGCTTTATGGTAAATGAAGTTGATTATACGGCTAAACTTTCCGCGGAAGCGATAGAAAAATACTGCTTAGCAAAAGGTGAAATTATACCTGTAGTTTACAAAAAACAATAACCTAAATATAAATTTATGACATCGCAAACTATAATTGCAACAGGCGCTTTATTCGGGATGCTAGCTGTTATTTTTGGAGCTTTTGGTGCACATACTTTAAAAAAAATATTAACAACAGATCAGCTACATAGTTTTGAAGTTGGTGTTAAATACCAAATGTATCACGCTATTGTTTTACTGGCTTTAGGTTACGGTCAAGGTCAAATATCTAACAGTATTTATTGGTGTTTTGTGATAGGTATAATATTGTTTTCGTTTAGTATTTACGGTTTAATTTTGTCTGACGCTAAAGGTAAAAAATTAAAATTTCTTGGACCTGTAACTCCTATTGGAGGATTACTTTTAGTTTCTGGTTGGTTACTACTAATGTACAATGCTTTTTAAACTAATTTGTTTTAAATCCATTAAATGCTTTAGACTCCAATTCTCCATTGTCACCTTCAAAAATAACATATACTTTTAGTTCTGGATGCTTTGCTAAAAAATAATCCAGTTTTTGTAATCCCATTGCTTGAAAAGCGGTTGCATAGCCATCTGCCAGCATACACGTATTTGTAATTACAGATACTCCTAAAATATTAGTTTTAGTAGGATATCCCGTTTTGGTGTTTATGATATGTGCATATCTGTTTCCGTTTTTATCAATTTTAAATTTACGATATGTACCAGAAGTTGCCATAGCTTGATTGCTTAGTACTATCGTTTTATCATAGGATTGAGAACCATCAAAATTTGGATTTTCTATTCCAACTGTCCAACCTTTATTTTTTTTAAGATTAATCCCTTTAGCACGAAGCTCTCCACCTATATCTACTATATAATTTTTGATACTTTTAGACTCTAAAAAATCTGCAATAACATCTACACCATACCCTTTAGCAATAGAATTAAAATCTATAAAAGCCTCCTTAGATTTTATAAGTTTATTATTTTTAATTCCAACACGATTAAGACCAACATAACGCATCAAACTATCTACTTTTGCGCTATCTAAAGCAGTTTTTGTGTGTTCTGAGCCAAAGTTCCATCCATTAACCAATCGTCCAATAGTAGGATCTAAAACACCTTCCGTTTCACGATAAATTTGTTTTGAAGCTTCAAATACATTTTTAAAATGTTGATCTAAAGTAACAGCTTCGTTTCTATTAATTTTAGAAATATCAGAATCTGCCTGATAATTAGACATGGACTTATTTATGATAGTAAATAAGCTATCAAATTGTTTATTATAATCACGACCATCTAAGTCAAAATATTGCACACTAAAACTGGTACCAAATACAGGACCAGATATTTTAAGTAATTCAGGTTGTTTTTTACAACCCATTACAATCAAAAGCACAATGGCTAATAGACTTTTTTTCATCTTAATTTAAATTAGATTCTAATAATTGTATTCCGTTATATTCAATTAAGTATTCTTCATTAAGATATATTGGTAAATCTTCACCTTTAGGGTTACCTAATCCAACACCAGCATAAAGTACTTTTGCATTTTTTTCAAATGCATGCTTTTTAAAGGACTCCATCCAAACAACATCATAATTATTGGCATTTTCTGGTAAGATAACAGCACGAACAACCACAAAAAAATACTGTTTGTTTTTATCCATACAAACAAATTGTGGATGCCTTTTTAATTGGCTATTTATAGCTATAAATTCAAAACCACGTTGTTCTAAATCTTTACCAACATGATTCATAGCCAAGTTATGTAACTCTTGTTTTGATAATGCTTTACTCATACTACAAAAATAAAGTTTATTTCGCTTTCGCGGAAGAAAAGCCAGACAACAAATTACTTAAATCTTACAAATTTGGAATTGTAGAAAGTGTAATTGGACACAGGAATTATAGCATTCATTTTAAGATCATACCAAGGAGAAATGATTGGATCTTCTAAATTTTTTACTAAATGAACACTTTGAGCAGGTGTATTACCTTGAAACAACAAAAACAACTTTTGGCCTTTGCTATTAATCGCTTCGTCTGTAATCATTACAATATGTCCTGGACTACCTCCAAGAATTAACATATCACCAATTTTAAGATCCTGAATCTGTGTAATAGCATTTAACTCATTATACAAAGACAATGTCCCTGAATACATGTAAATCAAGTTTAAATACTTATAAAAATTAGACTTACTATAATCCTCCTGTGCTGTTTTATTAAATGTAACTTTATTTCCATTAACTTTAGGTCTATAACCTTTTGCGTATTTAGACCAAGAACAATAGTGTCCTGAAGTAAAATTAAAACCTATTTTATCCTTTTGATTGGTATCCCAAAGATATTCGCTTCTAATTCTAATTAGTGCATCTGCACATTGCTGTAAACCGTTTTTTGGTACTGGAACTTCCAAAACACCAATATGTCCTTTCTGCCAATAATATTCTGAATTATCATAATTTATAATTTTGCTACCAAAAGGTTTTAAATTATAATGTCTAAGGTACTCTTGAAAACTTTCCTTTGGATAACTTAGACGCTCAAAACCTTTAGGAGTATTCACTCTTGAGGCTATTGTTAAGCTATCTTTATCTAAAAGTTGTACTGTTTTAGTAACTGCATTTACAAAATGCTTAATAGGTTTTGGATTTAATTGGTAAAACAAAAGCACTAATGTGACAATAATTAAAATAATAAGTGCTGCTTTTCTCATATTACAAATAACGAAAAAGCTCGATACTTTCGTATCGAGCTTTTTATATATTAAGAAAACTTTATAATCTTTTGATTATTTCTATCCTCCAAAGTCATCAAATCTGATATTTTCATCATCAATACCAAAATCTTCTCCCATTTTTTGAACTGCTTGATTCATTAAAGGAGGACCACAGAAATATAATTCTATGTCTTCTGGAGCTTCGTGCTTAGACAAATATTGGTCTATTACCACTTGGTGAATAAATCCAACAAATCCATCACCAGACTCGTCATTAATATCTGATTTCAATTTCCAGTTATCAGCTTCCGTTGGATCTGATAATGCAATAAAGAACTTGAAGTTCGGGAAATCTTTTTCTAATGCTCTAAAATAGTGAATGTAGAATAACTCAGCTTTAGAACGTCCACCATACCAATACGTAACTTTACGACCAGTTTTGATAGTTCTAAATAACTCGTATAAATGAGAACGCATTGGAGCCATACCAGCACCTCCACCAACGTAAAGCATTTCTGCATCAGACTCGTTGATAAAGAATTCACCATAAGGTCCTGAAATAGTTACTTTATCACCAACCTTTTGATTAAAAATATATGAAGATGCAACTCCTGGATTAACATCCATCCAGCCGCCTTTGGCACGATCAAAAGGAGGTGTAGCGACACGTACGTTAAGCATGATTCTTCTTCCTTCTGCAGGGTAAGAAGCCATAGAGTATGCTCTTTCTACTAACTCATCATTTTTCATTACTAAAGGACGTAATCCAAATTTATCCCAATCTGCCTCAAACTTGTTAGGCTCACCTGGATGATCTTCTGGATGTGCAGTAATATCCATCTCTGAATAATTAACTGTACAGTTAGGAATTTCTATTTGAATATAACCTCCTGCTTTGTAGTCCATATCTTCTGGAATTTCAACTACAAACTCTTTAATAAATGTTGCCACGTTGTAGTTAGATACTACAGTTGCTTCCCATTTTTTAATTCCGAATACTTCTTCTGGAATTGTGATTTCCATGTCTTGCTTAACCTTTACTTGACAAGATAAACGTGCACCATGTGCTAATTCTTTTCTTGAAAAGTGAGGTGTTTCTGTTGGTAAAGCTTCACCTCCACCAGATAAAACGTGGCATTCACATTGAATACAAGTACCACCACCACCACAAGCTGATGGTAAAAAGATTTTATTACTACCTAAAGTTGATAATAATGATCCTCCTGAAGATACTTCGATTTCTCTTTCACCATTAATTAAGATCTTAACTGGACCTGATGGTGATAATTTTTGTTTTACAAAAAGTAGTAAACTTACTAATACTAATGTTATAAGTAAAAAAGCTACTACAGTTACTATTACTGTTCCTGTTGTTCCTGCTGCTAAAATCATATTACTCTATTATTTTAGTATTGTTAGCTAATTCTTTTGTTTCTTCAACTTTAGTTTTCACTGCTGTTGTATTTTCCTTTTTAGGAGCTTCTTCATCTCCTCCAGTTAACATACCTCCAAAACTTAAGAATCCAATTCCCATTAATCCTGTAATGATAAATGTGATTCCTAATCCTCTTAATGGTGCAGGTACATTACTGTATCTAATCTTTTCTCTAATTGCTGCAATGGCAAGTATAGCTAAAAACCATCCGATACCTGAAGAGATACCATAGTTAAATGCTAAACCTAAAGTTTCGATTTCTCTTGACTGCATAAATAAGGATCCACCTAAGATGGCACAGTTTACTGCAATAAGAGGTAAGAAAATACCTAAAGAGTTATATAATGATGGTGAAAACTTTTCTACCACTATTTCTACCAATTGTACCATTGTTGCAATAGTTGCAATAAACATGATAAATGATAAGAAACTTAAATCGTAATCTGCATATTCTGCACCTAACCAAGTTAATGCTCCAGGTTGTAAAATGTACTGATCCAATAACCAGTTAAGTGGTACAGTAATAGCTAATACAAATATTACTGCTGCACCTAATCCAACAGCTGTTGCTACTTTTTTAGATACTGCTAGGTAAGAACACATTCCTAAGAATACTGCAAATACCATGTTGTCTATAAAAATCGACTTGAAAAATAATTCTAAATGTTCCATAATATTTTTAGTCTTCGATTAATGCTTTGTTTCTACTACGTTGTACCCAAATGATAAGTCCAACAATTATTAATGCCATTGGAGGCATTAACATAAATCCGTTGTTTTCGTAACCTAATGCGTACACTCCTGTTTTTTCGATTGGATCACCTAATACTGGTATTCCGAAAAGTGTACCAGACCCTAAAAGTTCTCTAAAAAAACCAACAATTATTAAGATGACTGCATAACCTAAAGAGTTTCCAATTCCGTCAAGAAAAGACCTCCAAGGTTTGTTAGCTAAAGCAAAAGCTTCAAAACGTCCCATAATAATACAGTTAGTAATAATTAACCCAATAAATACTGAAAGTGTTTTACTTAGTTCGTAAGCAAACGCTTTTAACACTTGATCTACAATAATTACTAATGAAGCAACTACAATAAGTTGTACAATAATTCTGATTTTAGAAGGAATTATGTTACGCATTAATGATATTACCACGTTACCTATTCCTAATACAAACATTACAGCAATACCCATTACCAACGACGCTTTTAACTCTGCGGTAATAGCTAAAGCAGAACAAATACCTAATACTTGGATAGTAATAGGGTTATTATCCGCTAAAGGATCTGTTATTAACTTTGCGTCTTTTTTTGAAAGTAGTCCCATAATTAATTGCTAGCTAGTTTTTTTAAGTTCTCGAAATACGGTTGGTATAACTTTAAATCTTTTTTAATCATTGCTGTTACACCATCTCCTGTGATAGTTGCTCCTGCTAATGCATCAACTTCGTAATCGTCTTTAATTTCGTTTTTAGGATCATTATTACCTTTTGCAACCGTAATACCTTTAAAGACACCTGCGTCAGTTAGTAATTTTTCGCCATAAAAATCATCCATAAAGTAACGTTGCTTAATATTAGCTCCTAAACCTGGTGTTTCTCCTTTGTGATCAAAAAATGTACCTTGAACAACCATGTTTGCATCTAAAGCAACATAACCCCAAATAGCATCCCAAAGTCCTTTACCTCTTATTGGTGCGATGTAAAATGTTTTACCATCTTTTTCCCCTATAAATAAAGGTAAACGTCTTGTTCCTCCGTTTTTAGCTTTTGCTTGTTCCTTTTTAACATCAATTAAATAGGCTTGTTTATCTTCTTTAGCAACTCCGTTTTCTATAACTAGTTGCTTTGTGATATATTTTGCGAATTCTACTGATACTTTTGGTGATTTTTTACCAGAACCATTATCTACTAATTCTTTTGAAACAAAAGTTATATCTCCTGTCCCTTCATTACCATTTACACCCATTGCATACAGAATATTCTGTTGCTTTTCCATACGTTCTTGCTCTACAATTGTTGGTTTTAAAGTAGATGCTGTAAACGCTAATAATGATCCTACAACTAGTACCATTACAATTGCAAATATTAAGGTGTATGAATTTTTATCTGTGTTCATTGCCATGATTATGCTGTTTTAACTTTTAAACGTTTCTTTCTGCGTTTTACGTTTCCTTGTATTACGTAATGGTCAATAGTTGGTGCAAAGACATTCATTAATAGAATAGCTAAAAACACACCTTCTGGATACGCTGGATTAAATACACGAATCATTATTGAAATGAAACCAATTAAGAATCCATAAATCCATTTCCCTTTATTTGTTTGAGAGGCAGTTACTGGATCTGTTGCCATATAAACAGCACCAAATAAAATACTACCAATAATTAAATGCTGCCAGAATGGTACATTCATTAATCCGTAAAATTTGCTAGATTCTCCAATCCACTCAGCAGAAACAACTCCGTTAAATATTAATCCCATTGTTAAAGCTCCTATTAAAGTAGAAATAATAATTCTCCAGCTTCCAACCTTAGTAAAAATCAAAAACAAAGCTCCAATAATGATTAATAATTTAGAGGTTTCTCCAACTGATCCTGGAATAAACCCAAAAAACATATCCATATAATCAATTCCAGCTAAACTACTATTTTGTGCATAAGCACCTAATAATGTTTCTCCTGAAATTGCATCTGCAGTTCCTGCACGCTCAACCGCTTCATGTACCCAAACTTTATCTCCTGACATCCATGTTGGGTATGCAAAAAACAAGAAAGCACGAATGGTTAATGCTGGGTTTAGAATATTCATTCCTGTACCTCCAAAAACTTCTTTACCTATTACTACACCAAAAATTACTGCTACAGATAACATCCATAATGGAATATCTACTGGCACTATTAATGGCACTAACATACCTGTTACTAAGTAACCTTCTTCTACTTCATGACCTTTGATTACTGCAAAAATAAATTCAACAATAAGACCAACTCCATAGGATACAATTACTAATGGTAACACAGTCCAAGCTCCAACAACAAAGTTGTCCCAAGTTATAAAGTTGCTAAACAAAGAAGCCTCTCTAATAACTCCTGATGCTGCATCAATAGCTGCATAATGCTGGTAACCTGCGTTAAAAATACCAAATATTAAACATGGTACTAAAGCCATGATTACAATATTCATTGTACGTTTTAAATCATCTGCTGCCTTAATGTGCGTTCCACCATGAGTGGTTTCATTTGGCAAATATAAAAAAGTATGAATGGCGTTAAACGCAGGAGCCATTTTGGTTCCTTTATACTTTTCTTTTAAATTATGTAAATTACTTTTTAAGCCCATTATCCTATTTCTTTAAGCATTAAATCTAATCCTTCTCTAATAATCTTTTGATGTGGTTGTTTAGACACACATACAAATTCTGTTAAAGCAAAATCTTCTGGTGCAACCTCATACATACCTAAAGCTTCCATTTCATCTAAATCTTTATACATACAAGATTTTAAAATTTGCATTGGAAAGATATCTAAAGGAAACACTTCTTCATAACTACCAGTAATAACAAAAGCACGATGTTCTCCGTTTGTATTGGTATTTAAGTCAAACTTTTTGTTTGGTGTTAACCATGAAAAAGTTAAAGCTCTTGATGTTGACACTTTATTAAAAACTGGCTTATTCCATCCAAAAAACTCGTAATCATCACCTTCAGGAATTACAGTAATTGTATTACTATAATAATCTAAAAACCCATCTGGCTTAACTTGCTTACCTGTTAAAACGTTTCCTGAAATGATACGATCATTTCCGTCTTTATCAACTCCGTTATCATAAACCATAGTTGCGATTTCGCTTCCTAATTTAGTTTTAAAATAACGTGGTTTTTTCACAGAAGAACCTGCTAAAGCTACAATACGCTCTGCATTAAACTGGCCAGTTAACAATAAGTCTCCAATAATAACAAGGTCTTGAGCATTTACTGTCCAAACAACCTCACCTTTATTAATAGGGTCTATTTTGTTAATCTGCGTCCCAACATTTCCTGATGGATGTGGTCCAGACACTTTGTGTAAAGTAACATCTGATAATCCTGCTAAAGGCGAATTACCTTTTTTAGCAACACTAACATGAACTTTACCAGTTGTCAATTTGCTTAAAGCTGTTACTGCTGCTTGCAATTGCGCCTCTTTACCTTGTAACACATAATCTAAATCTGCTACTAAAGGTGCACTTGCATAAGCTGATATAAAAATAGCTTTAGGCTGACCATCTGGCTTTGCAATAACATCATAAGGACGTTGTTTTACAAATGCCCAACATCCTGACTCTAGTAAACGTGCTTTAATAGCTTCAGCTGAAGCTGAATTTACGTCTAGCTTACCATAATCATGAAATGATTGTTCTTTGTCTGCTTGAATTTTTACTGAAATAATTTTTCTTTTTTCACCACGAGCTATCTCAATAATTTCTCCTGAAACAGGTGAAACAAATTTTACAGCTTCATTAGCTTTGTCATAAAAAACAGGTTCTCCTGCTTTTACTTTTGAGCCTTGTTTAGCTATTAATTTAGGGGTAACTTGATGAAAATCTTCCGGTCTAATTGAATAATAATTGCTAACAATAGCAGTTTCGGTAACCTTTTCGGCTGCTCCGACTAATTTAATATCCAGACCTTTTTTAATCTTAATGTCGTTTGACATATTATAAATCTATTGGTTAATAGTTATACTGATTGTGATTTTTAAGGCTTAAAAATCCGAGCAAAAATACAAATTTATAACAAATTTACTTTGAGGTTAACACTGTTGTTTCTTTATTTATAACAATTCTAAATAAAGCAAACGGCTTAGGCATAGAAATTGATTATATTTGTTATTTAAAGCTACTTTTTAAATGTCCAAAAACACCATACACCACATCTGTTTTTTACTTATTTCTTACTGCAGTTTTGCTCAAGTTGAAGAAATCATTCCTCCTGACTATATTAAATCTATCTATTTTAATGGAGGAACAACTGAAAGCCAACTACCAATCATAGCTTTAGGAGAAACCATAACATTAGAGTTTGATGCCCTAAATGGAGATGAAGAAGATTATTATTACGAAATTAAACATTATAATTTTGATTGGACTCCTTCAAATTTAGTTAAATCAGAATATATAGAAGGGTTTGATGAACAACGCATAAGAGATTATGAAAACTCATTTAATACACTTCAAACTTACTCGCATTACAACCTATCTATACCAAATCAGTACACCAAAAACATAAAAGTGACAGGTAATTACATCATAACAATTTATGACGATTATGATGATATTGTTTTTAGTAGAAAATTTATGGTTTATCAACAACAAGCAGATGTTGGAGTACAAATAAAGCGCTCTAGAGATGTATCAACAATTGCCGAGAAACAATCGGTTGACATTGCAATAAGCTCAAGTACAATTCAATTTGTAAACCCTAAAAAAACAGTAAAAACTGTTATAATTCAAAATAATAATATTAAAAATGCAATCACAGATTTAGAACCTCAATATATTTTAGCTAACGAATTAACTTATAGATACACAGAAGCCTCAAGCTTTTTTGGAGGTAATGAATTTTTAAGTTTTGAAAACAAAGAAATAAGAGCTGCAAACAATGGTGTCCAATACATAAGATTAGAAGATTTATACCAAACGTACTTATACACTAACACGTCTAGAGCAAATCAAAAATACACCTATAATCCAGATCTTAACGGAAACTTTTTTATTAACGCTTTAAATTCTGACCAACCGGAAACTGAAGCAGATTATGCTTGGGTACACTTTGCGCTTCAATATCCCAAACTAGAAGAAGGCAGTCACATTTATGTCTTTGGTAATTTTAATAATTATGAAATAGAGGATGCAACAAAATTAGAATACTATGAGGAAGAAGGCGTTTATAGCAAAGCTATTTTATTAAAACAAGGATATTATAATTACAAATATGCTATTGTTAATAATAAAGGTGACGTAGACCAATATACTATTGGTGGTAATTTTTGGCAAACCGAAAACAACTATAAAGTTTTAGTTTACTACAGAGAATTAGGTGCTAGATATGATAAAATCATAGGTTTAGGCGAAATTAACTCGGTTGGAATCACTAATTAATTGTTAAAAAGGCAGTTACACACACAAATAAGTTTAACTTAAAATATATTTTATTATTTTTACAATAAGCAAATCGCTTACATAATGGTTCAACAAGTTACAAGAGGAATAAAAATTACGGTAGAAACGGAATTTGAAGGTACATTTTATAAAGACTATAAAATTAACTTTGCATTCGCGTACCAAGTTACCATTGAAAACCAGAGCAAAGATTCAGTCCAACTTAATGCAAGACATTGGACCATCTATGATGCCTTAAACCAACCTGTTATTGTAACTGGCGAAGGTGTTATTGGACAAAAACCTGTTTTAAAACCAGGTGAATCTCATACTTATTCTTCAGGTTGCCTACTTACATCTCCATTTGGAGCTATGAAGGGACACTACAATATGGTTAATTTTACGACCACCAAAAAATTTAATGTAGCTATTCCTACATTTAAATTAAGTGCGCCTTTTGCCATAAATTAACCTTACCTAATAAAGATACTTATAACGTTTTAAGCTCGCTTAATTTTACAATTTTACTAACACAAATAACCCAACAAAAATCCTTAACTTTGTACTTTAAATTTTAAACTACAAACACAACACTTATCATGGGAAAAGGATTTTTCAATGTACCAATTGCTGTTAACGAACCTGTAAAAAGTTATGCTCCTGGATCACCAGAAAGAGCAGCAGTTTTAGACGCTTACAAAACAATGTTTAACAGTCAAATTAATGTACCAATGTATATTAATGGTAAAGATGTTACAACAGATAAAACAAACACTATGTCTCCTCCACATGACCACAAACATGTTGTTGGAACACACGCTATAGCAGAACAAAAACATATCGATGAAGCAATCTCTACAGCTTTAGAAGCAAGAGAAGCTTGGGCTGATACACCTTGGGAGCACAGAGCTGGAATATTTTTAAAAGCTGCCGAATTAATTGCAGGTCCTTACAGAGCTAAAATTAATGCAGCTACAATGATTGCACAGTCAAAAACTGTACACCAAGCCGAAATTGATGCTGCGTGTGAGCTAATAGACTTTTTACGTTTTAACGTACAGTACATGACTGAGATCTATCATGACCAACCAGAAAGTACTAGTGATGCTTGGAATCGTTTAGAATACAGACCACTTGAAGGATTTGTTTATGCTGTCACACCTTTTAACTTTACTGCTATTGCTGGAAACCTTCCTGCTTGTATGGCTTTAATGGGTAACGTTGTAGTATGGAAACCTAGTGATTCTCAGATATATTCTGCTAAAGTAATTATGGACGTTTTTAAAGAAGCTGGTGTACCTGCTGGAGTTATAAACGTTGTTTTTGGTGATCCTGTAATGATTACTGATACTGTCTTAGCTAGTCCTGATTTTTCTGGTTTACACTTTACAGGATCTACATATGTATTTAAAGAACTGTGGAAACAAATAGGTAATAACATTCATAATTACAAAACTTACCCTAAAATAGTAGGAGAAACTGGAGGGAAAGATTTTATTGTTGCACACAAAACCGCTCATCCAAAACAGGTTGCTACTGCAATTGTAAGAGGTGCTTTTGAGTTTCAAGGTCAAAAATGTAGCGCTGCTTCTAGAGCGTATGTTTCTAAAAGCATTTGGAACGAAGTTAAAGATTATGTTATAGAAGATGTAAATTCTTTTAAAATGGGATCTCCTGAAGATTTAAGCAACTTTGTTACTGCTGTAATACATGAAGGATCTTTTGACAAATTAGCTAAATACATTGACCAAGCAAAAACAGACAACAATGTAGAGATTATAGTTGGTGGTAATCATGACAAATCTAAAGGTTACTTTATAGAGCCTACAGTTATTGTTACTGAAGATCCTAAATACACAACTATGCAAGAAGAGTTATTTGGTCCTGTAATTACAATTTATGTTTATGAAGATGATAAATTTTCTGAAACATTAACATTAGTTGACCAAACTAGTGAATATGCATTAACTGGAGCAATTTTAGCTCAAGATAGATATGCTGTTGTAGAAGCTACTAAAGCTTTAAAAAACTGTGCTGGAAACTTCTACATTAATGACAAACCAACAGGTGCTGTTGTAGGACAACAACCATTTGGTGGAGCTAGAGCATCTGGAACTAATGACAAAGCTGGTAGTGCATTAAACTTACTACGTTGGGTGTCTCCAAGAATGATTAAAGAAACTTTTGTCACTCCTGTAGATTACAGATATCCTTTTTTAGGTGAATAAAACGTAATTATCATTATAAAAAAAATC
>NZ_BCBW01000048.1:0-71023 GCF_001315805.1 Olleya sp. ITB9 | reverse complement strand
TTTTTATTATAAATAATTTAGAAAACTTAATTTTTTAAGCTCTAACTTTTCAGCAAAATAGTCACAAAAATCTTTCATGGTTGCTGTCATCTTTTCGTCCTGAGTTGCTCTATTAAAAGTATTACTCATAGCTACTAATGTTTGATGAAAAAACACTTTCATCTCATCCACTGGCATATCCTTTGTCCATAAGTCAATACGTAAAGACTCTTGAGCAGCACTATCCCAAACAGATAACATCATTGCTTTTGCTTCTGCATTAGTAATACCTCCATCTTGAGCTGTCCAGTTTAATTTTTCTGGAACTTTGTTTTCGTCTAACTGAACTGTTAATGTAATTTCTGAAGTTTTATTAGCCATTATTCTCTTGGTTTATAATATGATTTATTAAAAATGGTTTGTGCCGGCGTATTTAGTAATTCGTTTAAAGTCACATCATTATTATTCATGTATGCTTTTACTATTTGCCAACCTATAAATTGCCCTATTTTACCTGGTGATTCGTTATCAATTTCTGCTAAATAAAATTTTGAAAATGGTGCAGGATTGATAAATCGATTTGGTAATTTAGAGTCTGTACTGTACAACAGTTCTTTTTGGATAAAGTATTTCCATATTTGCTCTTGATTTGCAAAAGCCCAATCTAATTGTTGCTGTGTATATCCTATTTTTTGAGCATCTGAAATAAACGGAATGACCTTGTCTTTTATGTATAGTAGTTTTCCAAAATAAACCATTTCATCTAAAAGGTGTTTACGTCTGCTGTTTAAAACATATTTTTCTGCATAAGCATTTGCTAAATCAACTACAATTTGATCAGGCGTCATGTTTGCTACTATATAGGATTGTAAGCCTTCATAAAAAAAATGGTCGTTACCTAAATAAGTATCTAACTCTACAATTGCAATTGTGTCTGTAACAATAACTTTATTTTTATAATCTACGTCAGAGGTTGTTGTTATTATTCGTGGTGTTTTAAAAGTAGGAAAGTAATATTTTAAATGCTGAAACATTTTTTTTATGTCTTTTGTTTCAGTTTTTAAAGCAGGAAACTTTTTTATGGTCTCTTCACTTAATTGTCGCTGTAATGTATCCTGCATTTTATTATACCAAAACGCATCATCATATTGTCTTGGAAACATAAACGGAAAATTGGCTTTTAAAGCAGGTAAATTGGTTGGCTCAGCTTCCGCGAAAGCGATATCAAAACGTTCTATATTTACATTAATATCAATTTTTGAAATTTCCGCTTCAAGCTTATTGTCATCTTGACAAGAAAACAATAAAAAAAATAATGATACTATTAAAATGAATACTCTCATAAAAGTTAAGGTCTCTTAATTTTTATTACTAATGGGTTTGCTTTATTTTTGTTAGGCAAAGGTACTATACTTTGCTTAAAATTCTTTGATTATGCAAACAGAAAAAGTTGTTAAACATATTGTAAAATGGTTAAAAGACTATGCTACTAACGCAAAAGTTAATGGTTTTGTTGTTGGGATCTCTGGTGGTATTGATAGTGCTGTAACCTCTACCCTTTGTGCTGAAACTGGATTAAAAGTTTTATGTATTGAAATGCCAATACACCAAGCTGCTAGTCATGTATCTAGAGGTCAAGAACACATTAAACAACTTAAAGAACGCTATCCAAATGTAGAGGGAATAGTATCTGACTTAACTCCTGTTTTTGAAGAGTTTAAAACTGAGGTCTCTCTTGAAGGTCAACAAGCTACTGTTGATATGGCTTTAGCTAATACACGTGCACGTTTACGTATGACAACCTTATATTACCATGCTGGTTTATTAGGTTTGTTAGTTGCTGGAACTGGTAATAAGGTAGAAGATTTTGGTGTTGGTTTTTACACAAAATATGGTGATGGTGGTGTAGATTTAAGCCCAATTGCTGATTTACTTAAAAGCGAAGTGTATACTATTGGTCAATTTTTAAAGGTACCAGAATCTATTATTAATGCTGCACCTAGTGATGGGCTGTTTGGTGATGCTAGAAGTGACGAAGACCAAATTGGTGCATCTTATCCAGAATTGGAATGGGCCATGTCAATGAATGATGAAAGAAAAACAGAAAATGACTTTGAAGGAAGAGAAAAAGAAGTTTTCAAAATATTTAAAAGATACAATACCAGTAACTTACATAAAATGAATCCAATTCCTGTTTGCGAAATTCCTAAAGATTTAATCTAAACGTCATAAATAGTATAATTTTACATACCTTTACGATGCTATTATTATTCTATAACTTGTACTTTTTTTAAAAAGTACTTTAAAAAACAATTTGACCATGGTTAAACTAATGGTTGCAGATCAACATCCCATTGTTACAAAGGGACTGGAATTGATTTATGCAAACTCTAGAGACATTAAAATTGTCCAGACTGTTGCAGATGGCGACGCTATATTTGACGCCTTAAAACAGTATACTACTGACATTTTAATTTGTGAAATCGACTTACCTAAGCTTAATGGAATTAGCGTATTAAGACGTATTCAAAAAGAATATCCTGACTTAAAGGTAATTATTTACAGTGCACAGCAAGAAGAGGTTTATGCTATAAGCGCTATTAAAGCTGGTGCTGATGGCTACGTTAATAAGTCAACAGACTTAATAACGCTAAAAGAAGCTGTTATGAAGGTATATTTAGGAGGAATTTATATCAGTCCTAACCTTTCTAAAAAAATAGCTTTAGATAAAAATTCTGGCAAAAACACGTACTACAAAAAGTTATCTATTAGAGAAGTAGAAGTTTTAAAACTTTTATCTAACGGAAAACGAAACAAAGAAATAGCACAAGAGCTAGAGATTAATGAAAAAACAGTAAGTACCTACAGAGCTAGGTTAATGAAAAAACTTAATGTAACTAATCTAATTGATTTAGTTAATCAATCTAAAAGCTTAGAGCTACAAAGCTCTATTTAATTTTCTAGACAATAACATTTTTAAACCTGAGTAATCCTTGACTTCTTCAAGGATTTCTCGGTTTATCATAGTTTTATCTTGAAGGGTTTCTCTTTGAAACTGCGTTACCTTTTGATCAATCAAAAAACAACGTAATGTCAAAATAGTTTCACTTACAAGCTGTGATACTGTGTCTTTTTTTGTCTTAGGAAAAATATTATTACGCTCCCAATCTGATAGCTCATAACGTTCGTCTTCCATTAAAATAGAAGTGATTTCTGAAGCTAAAATAGGATCTATAGTATTTATAATATTTTCAATTTTAAACTCAGGATTTTGATTTAAAGCTTCAATTATAGCATAATATATATCCTTAAACATTGGGTTTAAAAACTCCATTTCGTCTTCTTGAAGGTCCAAATACACCTTTTCAAATACTTTAGATTGCTGTATAATTGGCTCTAACTCAAGATGACCTTTATCGTTTTCTTTCAATATTAGATCTTCAAAATCCTCTGTACGATCACCATACAGTAATAAAATTTCAATTATTTTACGTTCAAGCTCGTATTGTACATCTACCTTTTTAACAGGAGCTTGGGGTTTAATAACATCAAACGCTTGATTTGGTTTTGCACTTTTAGATTGCTTAGCACCTTCTGTTTCTTCTTTTTTTGTTAATTGTGCTAAGGTAGTAAACAGTACTTCTTCGCTAATATCCATGATTCTAGCACACTCTTGAATATAAATTTCGGTTTTAATTCTATCCGGAATTTTAGCAATACTATTAACAATATCTCTAACGGTTTCTGCTTTTTTTATCGGATCATTTTTAGCACTTTCATATAATACCGAAGCCTTAAATTGTATAAAATCTTTAGCATTATCATCTAAATATTGTTTTAATTCTTCAAGTGTATTTGACTTTGCAAAACTGTCTGGATCTTCGCCTTCAGGAAAAGTACAAACTTTTACATTCATACCTTGTTCAAGAATTAAATCGATACCTCTTAAAGAGGCACGCATACCTGCTGCATCACCATCAAATAATACCGTTATATTTTTTGTCAAACGATTAATCAATCTAATTTGATCGCTTGTTAGAGCTGTACCAGAACTAGACACAACATTTTTAATTCCTGTTTGATAAAACTGAATAACGTCTGTATAACCTTCTACCAAATAACAATTATCCTCTTTAGCTATACTTTGCTTTGCATTATAAATACCATATAAAACTTTACTTTTATGGTACAAATCACTTTCTGGACTGTTTAAATATTTAGCTGCTTTTTTATCGTTAGTTAGTATACGTCCTCCAAAACCTAAAACACGACCACTCATACTTTGTATTGGGAACAACACACGACCTTTAAAACGGTCAAACTGTTTGTTTTCTTTTACAATAGTTAATCCAGTTGCTTCTAAAAATTCTAGTTTATAACCTTTTTTTAAAGCTGCATCAGTAAAAGCACTCCATTGGTCTAAACTATATCCTAAATTAAATTTTTTGATAGTTTCATCTGTAAAACCTCGCTCTTTAAAATAGCTTAATCCAATAGACTTACCTTGATCTGTATTAAGTAATATATTCTGAAAATACTTACTAGCAAACTCACTAACTAAGTATAAACTTTCACGTTTATCTTGAGCTTGTTTTTGCTCATCAGACTGTTCTGTTTCTTCAATTTCAATATTATACTTTTTAGCTAAATATTTAATAGCTTCAGGATAAGTAAAATGTTCATGCTCCATTAAAAAAGCAACAACGTTTCCTCCTTTTCCACTAGAAAAATCCTTCCAAATTTGCTTAACAGGTGAGACAACAAAACTTGGCGAACGCTCGTCTGAAAAGGGACTTAAACCTTTAAAATTAGTTCCTGCTTTTTTAAGCTGAACAAAATCGCCAATAACCTCCTCTAATCTAGAAGTTTCGTATACTTGGTCAATGGTAGATTTAGAAATCAAAGTCTTTTATTTTAAAAATTGTAGACCACAAAAGTAATATGTAATGACCAATAACAAATAGTTTAATAAGATAAAATTTACAATAAGACTTTTATCTCAAATTTGATTAATTTTGCAGTATGGTAAAAGACATTCAATTACGTGTTTCTTTAAAAGAAGAGGAAATTCCAGATATTTTAATTAAAAAATCTGCGGAATGGCTATCTATTTCAAGAGATAAAATCACAGGGATTAAGGTGTTAAGAAAATCCATTGACGCCAGAAAACCTAAAATTATTTTCAATTATAAAGTTTCAGTATTTATAAATCAACCTGTACCAGAAACCTCTGATTATACTTTTGATTACAAAGATGTTTCTAAAGCTAAACCAATACACATAATTGGTTTTGGACCAGCAGGAATGTGGGCTGCTTTACGTTGTATTGAACTTGGTTTTAAACCTATTGTTTTAGAACGTGGTGCAAATGTTAAAGATAGACGTCGCGATTTAAAAGCTATTAATCAAGACCATTTTGTAAATGAAGATTCTAATTACTGTTTTGGAGAAGGTGGAGCAGGCACTTATAGTGATGGTAAATTATACACACGAAGCTTAAAGCGTGGTGATGTACGTCGTATTTTTGAAAACCTAGTTTACCATGGTGCAACCGATCAAATTTTAGTAGATGCGCATCCACACATTGGGACAAATAAATTACCTAAAGTTGTACAAAACATTAGAGAAAACATTATAAAATACGGAGGAGAGGTCCACTTTAATACACGTGTTACAGATTTTACTATTAAAGATAATACAATTGAAACCATCCAACTGCAAAATGGAAAAGAACTAATAACTGACAAAGTAATTTTAGCTACAGGACACTCTGCAAGAGATATTTTTAATTTACTACACGATAAAAAGATTGCTATTGAAGCAAAATCTTTTGCAATGGGAGTTAGAGCAGAACATCCTCAACATATTATTGACAGCATTCAATACCATTGTGAAGGTCCAAGACCTGATTTATTACCAGCTGCCTCATACAGCTTAGTACAGCAGGTAAATGGACGTGGTGTTTATAGTTTTTGCATGTGTCCAGGTGGCTTTATTGTACCTGCTGCAACTGCAAATGGTGAAGTTGTAGTTAACGGAATGTCTCCTTCTAGACGAAATAATAAATTTGCTAATTCTGGTATTGTAGTAGAAATTAATGCTGATCGTGATCTTAAAAAATACGAACACTTTGGTCCATTAAAAGCATTAGAATTTCAAAAAGACTTAGAACGATTAGCTTTTACCGCTGGAGGACGAAGTCAAATAGCTCCTGCACAACGCATGACAGACTTTGTAGAAGGCAAGTTATCTAACAGTTTAAATGAAACCTCATACCAACCAGGTTTAAAAAGTGCACCTTTACATAGTTTGTTTCCTAAATTGATAGGAAGCTCATTAAGAAAAGGATTTAAAGCTTTTGGCGATAAAATGAAAGGTTACTATACCGAAGAAGCTAATATTATTGGTGTGGAGTCACGTACCTCATCACCTGTTAGTATCCCAAGGACAGAAACTTTAGCACATCCAGAAATTACAAATCTTTTTCCGTGTGGTGAAGGTGGTGGTTATGCAGGCGGAATTATTAGTGCAGCAATGGATGGCGAACGTTGTGCTGAAGCTGCAACAAAACAATTATAAATTTAAGGATAAAATAGAAGACCTAAAACCAATTATGGTTTTAAGATATATTCCCTATTTTTGTTTAAAATATTAAAACACACAAATGAAAGCATATATATTTCCTGGTCAAGGCGCTCAATTTACTGGAATGGGTCTTGATTTATACGAAAACTCACCAGAAGCACAACATTTATTTGAAGATGCTAATGAAATTTTAGGTTTCAACATTACTGACATTATGTTTGAAGGTACTGCTGAACAATTAAAACAAACTAAAGTGACACAACCTGCTATATTTTTACATTCTGTAATCTTAGCAAAAACTTTAGGTGACAGTTTTAAACCAGAAATGGTTGCAGGACATAGTTTAGGCGAATTCTCTGCTTTAGTAGCTTCTGAAGCATTAAGCTTTGAAGATGGATTAAAATTAGTCTCACAACGCGCTCAAGCCATGCAAAAAGCTTGCGAGTTACAACCAAGTACTATGGCAGCAGTTTTAGGTTTAGAAGATAATGTTGTTGAAGACATTTGTTCTAAAATTGAAGGTGTTGTTGTTGCAGCAAATTATAATTGTCCTGGACAATTAGTAATATCTGGAGAAGTAAGCGCTGTAGAACGTGCTTGTGAAGCAATGAAGGACGCTGGAGCAAGACGTGCTTTGATGTTACCAGTTGGAGGTGCGTTTCACTCTCCAATGATGGAACCTGCTAGAGAAGAATTAGCTGCAGCTATTGAAAACACAACTTTTAGCAAACCTAATTGTCCTATTTATCAAAATGTAACTGCGACTGCAATTACTGATGAAAATGAAATTAAAGCCAATTTAATATCTCAATTAACAGCTCCTGTACGTTGGACACAATCTGTACAACAAATGATTACAGATGGAGCGTCTTTATTTACTGAAGTTGGTCCTGGAAAAGTATTACAAGGGTTAGTAAAAAAAATAAACAGAGACGCACAAACGGCATCTGCAACCCTTGAAATTAAAGAATAATGAGTAGTAGAAACATACTTATTATTGGACTGATACTGCTTAACATAGTTTTAGACCAAGTGTCTAAATTTATTGTTAGAGCAGATGTTATTGCAGGAACTGAAACCGAAATATTTGGACAGTATTTTACACTTCATAATGTTGAAAACAAAGGTGCCTTTTTAGGTATGGGTAGTGACTTTAGTCCCACATTACGTATTGCATTATTATTAATACTTCCTATTGTTGTTTTAGCTTTAGTATTAAGACATATTATTAAAGATAAAACCATGGACACGATGACCTTAGTTGGTTTTTGCTGTATTATTGGTGGAGGAATTGCTAACGTTTACGATAGAATAGTGTATGGATCTGTTACAGATTTTTTACATATAGATTTGGGAGGTGTATTTAGAACCGGAATTTTTAATATTGCTGACGTTTCCGTAATGGTAGGAATGGGCTGCTTAATAGTTGGCAGTTTTATTAAGAAAAAAGCATAAAAAAAACCTCGATTAAATCGAGGCTTTTTTTATTTATCTAGCAAGGTTACAATCTCTGCAATCTTTAACTTCTCCGTAGTACGTTTCACGATATTTATGAAGCGTTTGAATTGGTATGCCTAACATGTGCTTTTTAATATAAGTCACTTTGGCGCTTAATCGTCCCATTTTGGGAGCAAATCTGTTTTCTTGTCTTGTCTGACGTTTTACTGTAATCAATTTCATTATTGTATCATTTGCATTAGCTACAAAGGAAACAAGAATATTAACCAATAACGAACCACAAAGTTTAAAATATTGTTAACCAGCACATTAATATCAATACAACAAAACAAAGGCGCTTAAATTATTAGATTGATAATTTAAGACAACTTTGACTTAGGATTCATTAATCACTGTTAATTGCTTTTTCCCAATTCCAAGCAGATTGCATTGCGTCTTCTAAATTATATTGTGCTGTCCAGCCTAATACCGAATTTGCTTTTGAAGTATCTGCATAGGCAGATACAACATCTCCTGCTCTACGTTCTACAATTTTATAGTTTAGTTTTTGTTTTGAAACGGTTTCAAATGCTTGAATAACCTCCAAAACTGTACTTCCTTTTCCTGTACCTAAATTAAAGACTTCAAAATTACTATTGTTTTTATTGTCTAATAATCTTTGCAAGGCAACAACATGTGCATCTGCAATATCCACGACATGAATATAATCTCTAACACAGGTTCCGTCTTTTGTTGGGTAATCACTACCAAAAACAGACAGCTGCTGTCTTTTACCAATTGCAGTTTGAGTAATGTAAGGGACTAAATTTTGAGGAACACCTAAAGGTAACTCTCCTATTTTTGCTGATGGATGCGCTCCTATTGGATTAAAATAACGTAAGGCTATACTTTTTAAATCAGCATTAATCTTACAAGTATCTTGTATAATTTCTTCCCCAATTTGTTTTGTATTACCATAAGGTGATAGTGCAGGTTTTATTGGTGCAGACTCTGAAATTGGCATGACATCTGCTTGACCATAAACGGTACAGGAAGAACTAAAAATAAAACTTGAAATTTTAAATTTTACTAATTCTTGTAATAAATAGGTTAAGGTTGTTATGTTGTTTTCATAGTACATTAAAGGGTTATTTACACTTTCTCCAACTGCTTTACTTGCTGCAAAATGTATAACCCCTTTTATGTCTTGGTGTGATTTAAAAAATTGCTGAACTGCTGCTTTATTTTTTAAATCTAATTTTTCAAAAATTGGTGCTTGGTTTGTTATAGCTACAATCCCTTTTAAAACATCCAATGAGGCATTTGATAGATTATCTATGATTACTACTTGGTGTCCTTTTTTTTGAAGCTGCACAACAGTGTGTGAGCCTATAAATCCTAAACCTCCTGTTACTAGTATCTTCATTGGCTGGTTGGTGCGTTAGGGATGGTAGCGGTATCCTTTTTTTTGCTGCCACAAATGGCAAAAAAAAGATTTAAGCGGACAGCGCGACCCTTGTGGTAACGCCCTAATTATTTGCTATAAAATCTTTAACGGTTGTTGTTATAAAGTGTATCTGATCGTCTTCCAACTCGGTATGCATTGGTAAAGAAATAACTTGTTTCACTAATTGATTGGTTACAGGGAAATCAGCTTCGTTATAACGCTCATCCTTATAAGCTTTTTGTAAATGTAGCGGAATTGGATAGTATACTCCACATGGTATATTATTGGCATTTAAATGTTTTACCAATGCGTCTCTGTCCACATTGTCTACTTTTAACGTGTATTGATGAAATACGTGACAGTCACATGTATCACAAATACCTTCACAATTATTTACTGTTTTAGGTGTTGTAATTTGTGGCACGTCTGCAAAAGCTGCATTGTATTTTCTAGCTGCATCACGTCGTGCGTTATTATAGCTATCCAATTTTGGTAATTTGGCATCTAAAACTGCTGCTTGTATCGAGTCTAAACGTGAGTTTACACCTACTACATCATGATGATAACGCTCATACATACCATGGTTTACTATTCCTCTGATGGTGTGTGCTAAATCGTCGTCATTTGTAAAAATGGCTCCTCCATCACCATAACACCCTAAATTTTTAGATGGAAAAAAAGATGTAGAGGCTACATGACCAATTGTACCTGCTTTTGCTTTTGTTCCTGTTGTAGATGTGTAAGTTGCACCTATGGCTTGTGCATTATCTTCAATAACATACAAATTATGCTCTTTTGCTATTTGCATGATGGCATCCATATTTGCACATTGACCAAACAAATGTACTGGTACAATTGCTTTAGTTTTTGGTGTAATGGCTTTTTTAATTGCGTCTATGCTTATGTTAAAATCATCAGGATTGACGTCTACTAGTACTGGTGTTAATTTAAGCAATGCTATTACCTCTACAGTTGCTGCAAAGGTAAAATCTGCTGTAATGACCTCATCACCTTGTTCTAAACCTAATCCCATCATTGCAATTTGTAATGCGTCTGTACCATTGGCACAAGGGATGACGTGTTTTAGGCCTAAATAGTTTTCTAGATTTTTTTGAAATTGGTGCACCTTTGGCCCATTTACAAAACTGGTGTTATCTATAATTTCTTGAATTGAACTATCGACTTCGTTTTTTATAGCTGCATATTGACCTTTAAGATCAACCATTTGTATTTTTTTCATGCTTAAATATGTGGTAAACTAATGTTAGAAACTTAGTTTTACTTTTAATTTATAATTATCGAATTTACAAAAATACCAAACGCTAAGCAATGAATTGTTTATTTTAGCAAAAATAGATACGTGAATTTACTTTATAACATAGCTATACAATTAGCAAAACTAGTCTTAAAGCTATTAAGTTTGTTTAACAACAAGCTTAAACTTGGTGTGGATGGACGACGTGAAACCTTTAGTATTCTTGAAAAGAATTTACGTAAAGATGATAATACATTATGGTTTCATTGTGCGTCTTTAGGCGAATATGAACAAGGCTTACCCATTTTTAATACTTTAAGAAAAGACTACCCTAAACATAAAATTGTTTTGACTTTTTTTTCTCCTTCAGGTTTTGAAATCAGAAAAAACGCTCCGTTTGCAGATATTGTAGTCTATCTACCTTTAGATAGTAAAAGTAATGCTAAACGCTTTATTGATATAGTTAATCCTGAACTTACTGTTTTTGTAAAATATGAAATTTGGCCAAATTACTTGTCACAAGTTAAAAACAGAGGATTAAATGCCATACTAATTTCGGCAGTATTTAGAGATAATCAATCGTTTTTTAAATGGTATGGTAGCCAAACCAAAAAAGCTTTATTTGCTTTTGACCATATTTTTACTCAAAATGAAGACTCTAAAAAACTACTACATTCTATTGGTTATAATCAAGTAACCGTTTCTGGAGACACTAGATTTGATCGCGTTAATAATCAATTAAAAATTGATAATAACTTACCATTTATAGAGACTTTTATAAATAACACATTGTGTATTGTTGTAGGTAGTTCTTGGCCTGAAGACGAAACCTTACTAATAGATTTTATTAATAATTACAAAGGAGAGCCTTTAAAATTTATAATTGCACCTCATAATATAAAATCTAAGCAGATTGAAACCTTACAAGATAATTTGAAGGTTAAATCTGTATTATTTAGCAATAAAGAGCATCAAAATTTAAAACAATTTGAAGTTTTTATTTTAGATACTATTGGTTTATTAAGTAAAGTTTACAGCTATGCTGACATTGCTTATGTTGGTGGTGCAATGGGTAATACTGGTTTGCACAACATACTAGAGCCTGCTGTTTTTGGAATACCTGTAATAATTGGTAAAAATTACAGTAAGTTTCCTGAAGCTTTTGATATGATAAAACATGGAGGTGTAACTTCTATAGACAGCTCAAAAACACTAACAATGCATCTCAATAAACTTATAACAGATGATACTTTTAGATCTAAAATTGGTTTACTAAACCAAAATTTTATTAATAAAAACACAGGAGCTTTATTAAAGATTTCCAATTATTTAAAACAAAACAATTAGATTTATTTTTTAGATGCATATAGGGTATTACTAATAAGCGCAATAATTATTATGGCTATTCCTAAAAGCACCATTAAACTATAATTTTCTAAAAACCAAAAGGTACTAACTGCTATTGTAAAAATAACTTCTACGTATTTAAAAGGAGCAACAATACTGGTTTTACCTGTCTGAAAAGCTTTAGTCATATATAACTGCCCTACATATCCAAAAACACCTAAACTTAATAAGATTAGCCATTCTATTTGACTTGGTGTTTTCCAGTTAGAAATACTCATTAAACCACCAAAAATTAATGCGGTTAGCATAAAGTAATTTATGATTACTAATGGGCTATCTTGTTTTCCTATTTTTCTTATTAATACAAAAACTAATCCATTGGATATTGCAGAAACAAATATTAGCACTAATCCTGATGTATTAATTTGTTCTCCAAAACCTTTAATAATCAAAACTCCTAAAAAGGCTATTAAAAATAATATCCATTGCAATGGTTTAATTTTTTCTTTAAGAAGAAATACTGCTAAAATAGCAGCAAAAATTGGTGCAGTATACCGTAATGAAACAGCAGTACCAACAGCTAAATGATTTAATGACAAGAAAAAACTGGTTAATGATATTACACCTACAACAGCTCTAATTAGTAGAAGTTTTTTTTGAGTTCCTAAAAAAGGAATTTTCTGTTTTAATATTAATGGTATTGTAAAAGCTAAGGTCCCAATTGCTCTAAAAAACACAATTTGATAGACGCTAAAGCCTTCAAGGTATTTAACAAACAAATTCATAAGTGCAAAAGCCAATGCACTTATAATCATGTAAAATATAGATTTATTGTAATTCATGATTAAGTAAAAAACCCTTCAATACTAAATTGAAGGGTTATATTTAAGTTTGCTAAATAACGTATTATTTAAGTGAACTAATAATTTTTAAAGCATTTTCTGTCATTGCTTTAATTTTATCTAAATCGTAAGACCCATCACTTTGTTTAGCAATAAGTTTTGATCCCATACCTACACAAGTAACTCCTGCATTAAACCAAGCTTCTAAATTATCTTGTGTTGGAGCAACACCACCTGTTGGCATAATACTTGTCCAAGGTTGTGGTCCTTTGATAGCCTTAACAAAATCGGCTCCATAAGTTCCTCCTGGAAATAGTTTAACAATCTCACAACCTAACTCTTCTGCTCTACAGATTTCGGTTAAAGTCCCACAACCAGGTGACCACATCACCTTACGTCTATTACAGACTATTGCAATATCTTCTCTTAAAACTGGAGTCACAATAAAATTAGCTCCTAAAGCCATAAATCTTGATGCTGATGCAGCATCTGTTACAGATCCAACTCCCATTATCATTCCTGGTAATTCTTTTGTAACGTACTTATTAAGTTCGCCAAAAACTTCATGAGCATAATCACCACGAGCAGTAAACTCTAATAACCTTGCTCCACCATCATAAACCGCTTTTACAACCGCTTTACTAATTTCTAAATCTCCATTATAAAACAAAGGAACTAATCCTGTTTGTTTCATAACTTCTGCTACTTGTATTCTTGTAAAATTTGCCATAATATTATCTTGCTACACGTCCTGAAGCATCTCCACCCATTAATTTTTCAACCTCAGCAACAGTTACTAAGTTAGCATCTCCTTTAATTGTATGCTTTAAACAAGAAGCTGCAACAGCAAAGTCTAATGCATTTTGATCATCTTCTGGATATTTTAATAATCCGTAGATTAATCCTCCCATAAAGCTATCACCTCCTCCTACTCTATCAACAATATCAGTAATTTGGTACTGACGTGTTTCGTACATTTTTTTACCATCATATAAAACACCAGCCCAAGTGTTATGAGATGCAGAAATTGAACCTCTTAAAGTTGTAATCACTTTTTTGGCTCTTGGAAATTTTTCCATCATTTGTTTACAAACCGATAAAAATGCTTCTGCTTTTACATCATGACCTTGAGTAGTTATATCTAATCCTTCTGGCTTAATGTTAAAGTGTTTTTCAGCATCTTCTTCATTACCTAAGACAACGTCACAATAAGAAGTTAACTCGGTCATTATTTTTTCTCTGTGCGCTTCATCACAAAATGTCCAAAGTTTAGCTCTATAATTTAAGTCTGTTGAAATAGTAACTCCCATTTCACTAGCTACTTTTACAGCTTCTAGACAAGCATCTGCAGCACCTTGAGATATTGCTGGAGTAATACCAGTCCAATGAAACCAAGCTACATCTTTAAATACAGATTTCCAATCTACCATTCCTGGTTTGATTTCTGAAATAGCAGAATGTGCTCTATCATAAACCACTTTACTACCTCTACTTACAGCTCCTGTTTCTAAAAAGTAAATCCCTAAACGGTCACCACCATATATAATTTTGTCTACTCCTACACCTCTTTTACGCATTTCCATCATTGCACATTCACCAATATCATTTTTAGGTAAACGGGTTACAAAGTCTACAGGTACACCATAGTTTGCTAGAGATACTGCTACGTTAGATTCTCCTCCTCCATACACAACATCAAAACTAGATGCTTGAGAAAATCTTAAAAATTGTTGTGGAGCTAATCTTAACATGATTTCTCCAAAAGTTACTACTTTTTTCATCCTATATTTTTAATTAGTTATTGTTTGCTTAAACGTTTAACCAAATTTTAAAAAATAAATCAAAATACTAATATTTTGATTTTTGAAGTATTAATAATACTTTTGCTTAAACGTTCAAGCAAATATATATAAACTAGGTGAAAAAAAAAAGAACAACTATAAAAGACATTGCAAATGTTTTAAATATTTCGCCTGCAGCAGTATCTAAAGCGCTTCATGATGATTCACGAATTAGCTTAAAAACAAAAGCAGCTGTTAAACGTGTTGCTAAAGAGCTAAATTATCAACCCAACCACTTAGCTAGTGCTTTAAGAAAAGGAAAAAGTAATCTGGTTGGAGTTATAGTCCCAAGGACTAATAGTAACTTTTTTTCTTCTGTAATTCAAAACATGGAAGAAGTCTTAAATAAAAAAGGTTACAATATTATTATTACGCAATCTAACGAATCGTTTAAAAAAGAATGTGACAGCATTGACACACTACTTTACACCCAAGTTGATGGTATAATCGCTTCTATGGCAAATGAAACTGTTGATTTATCTCATTTTGAGAAAATTAAATCTAAAGGTATTCCTTTAGTATTATTTGATAGAGGAGAAAATGATTTAAATGTTGATTACATTGGGATTGATGATTATGATAGTAGTCATATGATTGTTGAACATTTAATAACTCAGGGTTGCAAACGCATAGCACATATTGGTGGTTTTAGTCGAACACGTATATATAATAACCGAATACGTGGTTATATTGATGCTATTAAAAAACATGACTTACCTCAAGAAGACTATTTATTAATTGAAAGTAGCTTAACTATTGAAGATGGTCGTTTAAAAATGCAACAATTATTAGATTTAAAATTGCGTCCTGATGCAATTTATGTTGCTAGTGATAATGCTGCTTTAGGTGCTCTTCAAATATTAAACGAAAATAATTTAAAAGTACCTGAAGACATTTGCTTAGTTGGTTTTGGTAACGAACCATTTACATCCTTTGTTAGTCCCTCAATAACAACAGTAAATCAACACAGTCAAAAAATAGGTAAACTAACTGCCGAAACCTTAATAAAAAGAATTAATACCGAACAATGGAAACCAAGTCTGAATAAAAATATTTTGAAATCAGAATTGATTATTCGTCAATCTTCTAATAAAGACCTACCTGTTAAATCGTCCTGAAGTATTACCCTCTAAAATATTCATTACTTCATTAACATTTGAAAAATTAACATCTCCTTCATAGGTATGTTTTAATGCACTTGCAGCTGCTGCAAATTGCATAGCTTTATAATCATCAAAGTTTTGTAATCCATATATTAATCCTGCTGCAAAAGCATCTCCTGTTCCAATTCTATCAACGATGTGAGTGATATCTAAATCTTCGGTTTCTCTAAACTCTTTGCCATTCCACATTCTTGATCTTATTTTATGCCAAGACGCATTAATAGGTGTTCTAATTTTATCAAAGGTTTTTTTAATAGTAGGAAACTTATTAATTAACTGTTTACTAGCTTCGATAAAATCTTCATTTGAATAACTAAAATTAGTATCTAGTAATTCATTAATTTCATTTATACCTCCAATAAAAATAGTGGAATAGTTAATTAAATCGGAAAGAGTTTCCTTTGGATTAGTTCCATATTTCCATAAACCACTTCTATAAGTTGGATCTACAGATACCTCCAAACCTTTTTGTTGAGCTAAAACAAGACCTTCTTTTAATGTATGATAACCACCTTCACATAAAGCAGGAGTTATTCCTGTCCAATGAAACCAGGCACACTGTTTTAAAGACGTTTCCCAATCTACCATACTAGGTTTAATTTCAGAAAAAGAAGAATGAGATCGATTATAAGAAATTGAACTAGGACGCATAACTGCACCTACTTCTAGAAAGTATACACCTAAAGGCCTACTTGATCTAACAATTGAAGCTGTTTTGACTCCAAATTTTCTTAAATAAGAAATAGCAGTGTCTCCAACAAAATCGTCCGATATACAAGAAATATGCTTTACTTTTCCACCAAAATTAGCTATTGAAATAGCTACATTAACCTCTGTACCTCCAAAATAAAATTCTAAGCGATTAGATTGCATAAATTTTTTATTACCTAAAGGCGATAATCTCATTAAAACTTCTCCAAAGGTTACAATTTGACTCATCTTTTATTTATTTTATCTAATAAATTTAAACAAAAAAAGCCTTTCTATAAGAAAGGCTTTAATATATTTTATAATTAAAAGGTATTAAATACCAAGTGCTTGACCACCTCCAATTTGAATGGTTTCTGCTGTTATAAATGATGCATCTTTACTAGCAAGGAATGATACAACTCCTGCCACATCTTCTGGCTGACCTAATCTACCTAACATAATGTTATTTGCCCAAGAAGCAAAAACTTCTGGCTTAGTCGCTTTAATTTGTGCATGAAATGGTGTATCTATCGTTCCAGGAGATACAGCATTTGCTCTAATACCATATTCTGCTAAGTCCTTAGCTAAAGCTCTAGTAATTGCATGTACACCTGCTTTAGAAGTACCGTAAATACCTGCACCTGGTCCACCTGCTGTCCAACCTGCGTTAGAAGTATAGTTAATAATAGAAGGATGTTCTCCTTTTTTCAAAAATGGAATAGCAGCTCTTGATGCAAAAAACACAGAATCAAGGTTTAGAGCCATAACGTTTCTGTAAAAGTCTGTAGTCATTTGTTCAAATCTAGAACGACCTCCAAGTCCACCTGCATTATTTACAAGTACATCGATACGTCCATATTTTTCACCAATTTTAGTGATGTTAGATGTTACAGCTTCTTCGCTTGTTACATCAAATCCATAATATTCAGCATCAATCCCATCAGAAGTTAGCTCTTTTAATCTTTCAGCTCCAGCTTCGTCATCAATACCATTTAAAACAACAGTATAACCATCATGACCTAATCTTTTGGCTACTTCAAATCCAATTCCTCCTGTTGCTCCTGTAACTATTGCTAATTTACCTTTATTACTCATATTCTTAATTTATTTTTATTACTAATATTAAATATATTATTTATCTTTTTATTGGTTTATAGGTTTTAAGGGCTCTATTTTTGGACATAAAATCCAAACAGCAAGTAAAGCTATTATTGTTAAAGCACCACCTATTAAAAATGCAGGTGTATAATTACCTCCTGTAGTTATAAAAGTAACTAAGATAGTTAAACCAGCTGCTCCTAATTTTGCCGCCATACCGGCAAAACCAGATAAAGTACCTACAATTTTACCACTATACATATCACTTGGTAATGTTTGAACATTCCCGATTACTGTTTGGAAACCAAACAGTAATATTGCCATAATAACAATTGCAATTAAAGCTGCAGTATTTCGAGCTTTATTAATTTCTGATAAAGATCCAAGAGCAGCAATGCCAGACTCTGAAGGTGGTCCGTATTTTGGTAATAAACGTTCTTCTTTTGAAGCGTCTGCTTTTGGCAGTTTCCAAACAGCAGTTTCATATACTGTCTTAAATTCAGAAATAGATTTGATTTCATCAATGCTTTTTCCTGCAACGCTTTCAATAAAACTTTTATCCGTTTTTAAATCTTTGAATGCCTCATTATCCATGATTTTTTTAACTTGTGGATCAGCCATTGTAATAGCAGCAGATTCTTCAACTCCAAAAACCTCTAAAACTTGAGGTGCACCAGGAAATTTTAATAGAATGAAACATGGAATCATTATTACACATCCCAAAGTAATAACATACTTACGAGTCTTATCTACAGTCCATCCTAAATTAAGCTTCTTTTGAGCAAGTAAACCACCAAACCAAGCACCAATCATTGCACCTACATAAGGTACCCATGCTGAGAATGCAATTTCTTTTACATTCATACCAAAAACTTCGGATAAATATATTGGAATCCAAACTATGAAGAGCCACCAAATAGGATCGATAGCAGCTGAAGCTATTATTACTCCCCAACTTTCCTTTCGTTTAAACAATTCACTATTACTTGGGTTATAACCATCATCGTAATTACTATCTTCGTCAAGATCCTGATTTAGCTGTCCTGATAATATATATTTTTTCTCATTATCTGTTAACCAAGGATGTGTTTTAGGTCCAGATTTTACTATATATAACCAAGGTATTAACCATAATAAACCAAGTATACCAACAACTATAAATATTGCTTTCCAAGCAAAATATATTGATAGTAAACCTATTATAGGATAAGCTACAATACCACCTAATGCAGCACCTGAATTAAATATTCCTTGAGCTAAGGCTCGCTCTTTAGTTGGAAACCATTCTGCATTAGCTTTAGCTGCTCCTGGCCAGTTTCCTGCTTCTGCTATTCCTAATATTGATCTAAATATAGAGAAACTTAATAATCCTTGAGCTAAAGCATGAAATATTGTTGCTATAGACCATACACCAATTGATAGTGCAAACCCTAATCTTGTTCCAATCCAATCAAAGATTTTTCCAAACAGAGCTTGACCTCCTGCATATGATAAAATAAATACTGTTGAGATGGTTCCATAAATAGCTTTATGTCCATCTTTATCCATTTCTGGAAATAAATCTTTTGCTATATCTGGCCATAAGGCACCAAACGCTTGCCTGTCTATGTAGTTAACAACTGCAGCTAATGCTACTAGTCCAACTACCCACCATCTTAATCCTTTTAATTTCATTTAGTCTATGCTAATTGATTAGTTAAGTATTATAACAATACTGATATAATACTTTAAAATGTTCTTTCATTTTTTGTTTTGCTAATTGAGGTTTTTGTTTTTTAATAGCCTCAAAAATAGCTTGATGCTCTTCAATACCTGATTTAGCTAAACTGCTGTCACAGACATGATATTTTTCGAAATTTGTTATAATTTCTGGTGTGATCATTAACATTAAAGTATTCATTGTACTATTACCACTTGCTTTAGCAATGGCTAAATGAAACAACAAATCTTCTTGTACAGCATCCTCTCCTTTTAATACTTTATTTTTATAAGCCTTTAAACAATGTTTTAGCTTTATTAAATCTTCATCTGTTCGTCTTAAAGCTGCTAATCTTGCTGTTTTTAATTCAAGAAGAATCCTAGTTTCTACTAACGATTTAAAACTAGGATCTTCTAACCTTAATATGTCTTCAATCATACCATTCATAGCAATTACACCTATGTTTGCTACAAATGTTCCACTTTGTGGTATTGATTTTAATAATCCATAAAACTCTAACTTTTGAATTGCTACCCTAACTTGACTTCTTGATACTTCAAATTTTTCAGATAACATCCTTTCAGATGGTAATTTATCTCCTGGTTCTAGGTTTTTAAAATTTATTAAATCACCTATTTTAGAAATAACTTGTTTTTGAATATCAAAATTTTCTGTTTTTGTTAAAGAGTCAAGTTTCATATATACTAGTCAATGTGTTAGTCCAACAAATATATTAATCCTAATATTAATTATTAGCAATAATATTTATAGAATCAACTCTTATTTCTTCATCTCCACTAGTATATCCATAACTACCAGTGCTAGGATCTCCTCCTATACCTCTAACAAAAATTGCTAAACTTGTATTTGCACCAGAATTAAAGCTATAAGTTTGAGTATAATAGCCATCATCTTCTGGATTTACTATTACTTCTTCCAAAATATTATTGGCAGGAGTCTCTACTTGCGATATTGATGTATACCCATAACCAGAAGATGGGAAATCTCCTGCATCTGTGTAATAAGTTGGTGTATAATCTGTAATATAACCCGCTCCAGTTAAAACTCTTAACTCTAACATACTCTCCAATGGAGGTGTATTATTTTCTAGACTTTTAAACGAAGTAACTAAGGTTATTGTGTAATCAGAATTAGGGACTACTTCAAATTCTTGGTAAATATGATCTGGTTCATTATTATCAAACTTAAGAACATTATCAGTACCTCCGTTACCAGAACTAGACTCTCCCTGTTCTCCTATATCATCATTATCCCATCCTGAACAAGAACACGTATTTGATGATCCTAGCTTAGCTAATCTATCAAAATCAGAGTTAATTAAAGTTGGATCTGGAACCTCTGGAACTTCAGGTTCAATAACTTCTATAGTTTCAGAAAAAGTACTTGAAACTCCTAAATTATCTGAAGCTGTTAAAGTTACTGTATACATTCCTTCACCTGGATAAATAGTTGTTGGTTCAAAATCAGTTGAAGTTGTACCATTTCCTAGATCCCAACTATAAGTAGTTGCACTAGAAGATAAGTTACCAAATGAATAACTCATCCATTCATCACCAGCTGTACCTTCACCTTGAGAATAAGAAAAATCTGCTTGAGGAGGTGTTTGATCCGCTATAGAGTTTGAGTCTAAAGGTTCGAATTTCTCAAAATCATCACAAGACTGTATAGTTATAGCCATGATTATTGAAGTAGTAATCGTAATTATTTTTTTTACTTGTTTTTTCATCTTACAATATTTTTAAATTAATAACCAGGGTTTTGGCTTAAAGCCCCTTGACTTAAATTTATTTCCCTTTGAGGAATAGGTAATAGCAAATCAGTAGCGCTAAAATTATAATCATTATCATCAGAAAATGATGACAAAACATCTTGAGCTACATTAAATCTAACTAAGTCGAAAAAACGGTGATTTTCAAAGGCTAATTCCACTCGTCTTTCATCTAATAACTCTTGCTTAGTTATGGTTCCGTCAGCATCACCTGTAAGACCAGCACGTAATCTAACCTCTTCAAAAGAATCTAAAGCAGCTTGAGCCGAAGTAGACTGCTGACCTGCCATAATAGCTTCTACATGCATCAATAAGACATCTGCATATCTAATCACAATCCAGTCATTTCCGGCTAAAGTAGGATTACTAGAGGAAGCTGTAACGTCTAGATTAGAATCATCAATTGGTAAATATTTAGCTACCTGGTATTGTGAAGGTTGTAAAGGGTCTTGTCTAAAAGAAATAGTAGACCTATCTCCACCTAATGCTGTTAATGCATCTCTGACTTCTTGAGTCGTATAGTTAACACCTGCTGTTCTTCCAACTGCATTTAACCATTCTGCTGAATAATTTTGACTGTCTGCTGCAGAATCACCAATGTAATCGATAGCAAAGATTACCTCATCATTTAATTCGTTGTAAAACACATCTTTAAAATTAGGTTCCAGCATAAATCCTGAACTCATTACAGATTCGCATAACGTCTGTGCTAAAGTATAATTAGTACCTGTTGTTAAATACACTTTAGCTAATAATGCTTGAGCAGCAGCTTTAGAAGCTCTGGTTTTATATGTATTATCCAAACCTGCAACTGCTGTTGTTAGGTCACTAATTATTAAATCATATACTAAGTCTTTATCAACTCTTGAAAATTGTACATCTGTATCAGCAATACCTATAACTCTATCTAATAGAGGAATATCACCAAATGAACGTACTAAATTAAAATTAGCATATGCTCTTACAAATTTTGCTTCAGCTTCATATCTTGCAGCATTATCTCCTGCAACATCTAAGTTTTCTAATACTACATTTGCTCTATATATTGTTTGATAGTTACTTCTATAATAATCATCTACTATACCATTAGTAGCTTGTACATTAAAGCTCTCAAATTGTGCAGACTCTCCTTCTCCTCCTATATTTTTTGATCTAGTATTATCACTTAACATTTCCTGAACATAAAAATCAACTTGAAGACCATGATTGTCTGTTGTAGTTGTTGAGTTAATTCCCTGAATTGCATCATACATACCCACAGCTGCAAGCTCTAAGTCTGCTTCTGTTTCGAAAAAGGTTTCTGCATTAGATACAGATGTTGGTTCTGGCGATAAAAAATCTTCACAAGAAGAGACTAATAATACAACCAATAATGTAGCTATTGTTTTTATATATTTTTTCATTTTATCTTTTTTTTTAAAATTAAAACTCAAGGTTTAAACCTAATGAAATTGTTCTTTGAATAGGAGAACCTGCTCTTTGATATCCATAAGTTGTTGCACTTGTTGTATTAACAGACTCAGGATTAAACCCTGTATAATCATCTGCTGTTACATATAGTAAATTTTGACCAGTAGCATAAACCCTGGCTTTAGTAAACAATGTTTTATCTAATAAATCTCCTGTAAAATTATAACCAATACTAACAGTTCTTAAAGCTATATATGATGCATCTTGAATAATGTCATCTGTAAAGATTTTCTCTTTAATAAACTCTTGATTTGGTGTACTGGAAATAAAATCTTGAGATGAATTAAAATGATTAAACAAATACTGATCTCCCATATTTCTAATTTCAGCACCATGACTACCTTGAAACATAAAGCTTAGGTCAACATCTCCAAATTGAAAATCGTTAGTTAAACTCCAAACTAAATCCGGATAAGGATCTCCTAATTTAGTTTTATCATCATCATCGATAACACCATCTCCATTTAAATCTTTAACATATACATCTTGAGCTTCTCCTCCTACTGGATGGTAAGGGTTACTTATATATTCTAAAGGAATATCAGAATCTACTACCCAACCATAAAAAGAAGAAATAGGTTGACCTACTTGGTTAATCCACTCTGCAGCTCTTTTAGAGTCTACATTTTGAATTTGTCCATTTGAATCTGCAAAGTCTACTAGTTCATTTTTATTTCTTGATGCTAAAATTGTTGAAGTCCATTTAAAATTACTTGTATTGACATTTTTAGTTCTTAACTCTAATTCAATTCCACTATTTTCAACTTTACCAATATTAACTAAAGCCTCACTAAAACCTGTTGTATTAGAAATTGGATTGGATAATAATAGTTGGTCACTTGTTCTTCTATAAACATCAACAGAACCTGTTATTTTATTATTGAATAATCCAAAATCAATACCTGGATTAATTTCTATTGAACGTTCCCATTTTAGGTCTGGATTAGCAATATTAATTGCACTAATTGCAGAGTCTCCTCCATAACTAAAGCCAGAAATCAAAGATAATGATGGGTAATAGTTAACTAAAGCATTGTCATTTAGAACAGAGTTTGACGCTATTCTTAAACTATTATTACCTGTTACACCATAACTTACTCTAAACTTAAGATTACTTACAACTTCACTATCTGCTAAAAAATCTTCTTTTGAAACATTCCAACCTAAAGAAGCTGCAGGAAAAGTTCCATACTTTGTATCCTCACCAAAAACTGAACTTCCATCACGTCTTAAACTAATAGATGCTAAATATTTATCATCAAAAGCATAATTAACTCTCAAGAAGTATGAAAACAATGACTGCTTATATTCAAATTCATTTCCAGCTCCGACTGTTGTTGTTCCTCCTAATGTCCCTTCAAAATCAGGATTATAACCCGTTAACCTAGCTGCTCTATATTCTCCTTTCACTAACTCTGAAGATGTACCCAAAATAGCGGCTACATCATGATCTCCGAATTCTTTATCGTAAGACAAAAAGTTATCCGAAACTAATCTAGATACATTTATTTTTTCTTCATCAAATTGGACTGCAGACTCTCCATTACGACTTGCTAAAGGACCTTGATTTCTTTCTCTTACAGTATTTTGATAATCACCTCCGATAGTACTTTTAATTGATAAATTATCTGTAAAATCATATTTTCCATAAAAACTACCTCTCATTTTAAGTTTATACTCATTTCTTTGGCGCTCTATAACTTTTGCTGCAGGATTAGTATTTGAAGTATTACTAATATCAACTAATGTACTTCCATCACCATATAGATCATAATTATCAAAATGACGCTGCGTTGCATAATCACCAATTTGTACATCTGGATAATTATCTCTATCAACATATCTAATAGTATTAGCATCATGGTAAACAGGTAACCATGGCGTTTGTCTTAAAATATCATGAGTTGATCCATCAAAACGTCTTTTATCGTTAAAAGAAGGATTAAGATTTATACCCATAGAAAGTTTATCTGTTAACTTAGTATCTAATCTTAATTTATAACTGTAATTTTTCACCTCATCTGTTAACAAAACACCTTCGTCATGGATATAACCAATAGATGTGCTAAACTTTGTTTTATCATTACCTCCTCTAGCACTAAATGAATGAGTAGTAATTACACCACCATCAAAAATTATATTTTGCCAATCATTATCAACACCTATTAACTGCTTGTACCTAGTTCTGTCGGACAAAGTCCCTGTTGCAGCTAACTCAGCTTCAACAGTTTCTGCAACAGTAAAGTAATAATCCTCACTTTGTCTCGCCTCCTTAAACCCTGTTAGAGTATTGTAAGTAAATTTAGTTTTTCCTGCCTTACCCTCTTTAGTAGTTATCATGATTACACCATTACCTCCACGAGAACCATAGATTGCAGCAGAAGCAGCATCTTTTAACACCTCAAAAGATTCTACATCATTCATATTCATAGAACCTAAATAATCATTATCTACAACAATCCCATCCACAACAACTAAAGGATCTGAACTACCTGAGACAGAACCCGTACCTCTAATTCTAATAGTAGGAGCAGAACCAGCTTCACCTTCAGTTGCAGCAATGTTTACACCAGAAACTTGACCAACTAAGGCATCATCCACCCTTGAAACAGCTATTTGATCTAAATCTTCATTTGTCACTTTAGAAATAGCACCTGTTAAATGGCTTTTCTTTTGAGTACCATAACCAACAATTACAACTTCATCTAAAAGACTTGAATCTTCTTGCAAAGCTATATTAAACGTTGTATTATCAAGTACAGGAACCGATTGAGATGTATAACCGACATATGAAAACACTAAAACATCTGTACTTTTTACAGTGATTTCAAAATTACCATCAAAATCTGTATAAGTACCATCATTTGCACCTGCTATTAAAACATTTGCACTTGGAATGGGAAGTTGATCTTTAGCAGATACAACTGTCCCTTTGACTGTTTTAGTTGATTGCCCTAAAACAGAAAAACTAGCAAAAAGCATTAGTAATAATGCGAATTTCATTTTTTTAACCATAATAATTAATTTACTTTTTGAGTTAGTTTGCTGGTCATGATATGTTATTAAACAAATCCCAATTAAAGTTCAATAAAATCAAATACTACTTTTACAGTTAATATTACTTCAAATTTAAACAAAAAAAATTGGTCAACCAGATTGGTTAACCAAATATATATAAAAAAATGTTAATTACAACGTTTTCGTAAAATTTATATGTTAAAATAGCAAATGTTTGAGTTAATTTAGCAAACATTTGCTCTTAACACGCTTATAGACTAGCTATTCAAAACAAACCAGATACTCTAGCCTAAGCACAATACTTTACTAAACTACTCTTTACCACTAAAATAAGAAGGTCCATCTCCTGTTAAAAAGTCTTCTCTTACTGGACTAAAAGTATCTATCAACTGTCCTTCTTCTAAACAAACTGCACTGTGCAATAAATTTGGCTCGATGTAAACACCATCACCAGCTTCTACGATTTTCTTAACGCCATCAATTTCAAATTCGAACTTTCCTGACACACAATATGTAGCTTGTGTATGAAAATGTTGATGTGGTGCTCCTAAAGCTCCTTTTTCAAATTTTACGCTTACCATCATGATCTGATTGTCATAACCTAAAAATTTTCTAGAAACTCCTCCTCCAAGTTTTTCCCATTCCATGTCTTTTGCTACAATGTACTTTTCGCTAAATCTTTTCATTTTTTAATTGTTTTATTTTATTTGAAATAATAAGAACCTGACCATTCAAAGCTCTTACCGTTAATTGTTATGTTATGTTTTGTTTCTTTTAGATTGTTGGTATTAGAAGTAATAAACAACTTTACATTACCATTTATATTAGTAATTTCAATAGCTGTATAATCTTCAGAATCTAAAACTGTTTTAATTAGCTTAATGCTACTGTTAGAATTTACTGCAGATTCTGAAACTGGACTATAACTTCCATGTGCTTCAATCACTGAAACAAAAGTTCTGTTTTTTGAATTTTTAGTTCTAAGTATCAATGCTGGATCGCGACGTAAATTAAAATTTGGATCGTTTGCACCTATTCTAGCAAATAACAATTCGTCTTTAACTGAAGTTTCTGTTGTTAACGAGTAAAACTTATTATTGTTAAACCATGAAAACTTAGTGTTGTCTTCTGATGCTTTTCCTAAGCCTTCTAAATATAAATGCTGATATCCATTTTTAGAACCTAATGGCTTCAATGTTTCAGGTGAATTGTATTCAAAATTTGTTTGTAATACTTGTCCGAAATAATAAAAAGGAAAATCATATTGATTCGCTGTAGCGGAAGTCACCTTCATGATATCAAACATGTATGGTTTTTCGAAATCTTCGTCTTTTATAATAGCCATTGTACGAAGCATTGTGGTTCCTGGATAAGCATTTTTTTCAATCGCACTTACTACTTGCACGTTTTCATTTTCCGAAGAAAAATAATTTAAATCGGAATGATGTAAACTTCCTATATCATATTTACCAGAAAAATGAGAGGCTTCATTTTGAGTCACTGTATTATGTGCAATGGTTTGTTTTGCCCATGTTTTATTTTCTTTTAGATAATTTCCACCTCCTTTTTGTTCAATATTTACAAAACGAGATAATCCATAATCTTGAATGACTTCTTCGCCATTTTCATAAAAGGAATACGATAATTTATCATAATGTCCATGACTAGAACCTTGTGCTGCATATTTAAAAACCAATTCTAAATTTTCATTTCTTAAAATACCAACACCACCTTGTTTTCCTTCAGGACCATCAGATAAATTAATAGATTTTTTAGAGAACGGTTTTTCCTTTCCGTTTTTAATTCCGAGAGTAACTGCTAAACCAGAATCGTCTAACAAGACTTTATCTTGTTGTTTTGCAATTGATAACAAACCAGGATCTTGCTCTCCAAAGTGGTAAGATACATCTACTGCAGTTACTAGAGCATTTGTGTAATACGACATTCCTTTTTGACCATCGTTTAGTGGGAAGAAATCTCCATCTGCATCAGATAAGTTTAATAATGCATTTATAGATTTTAAAAGTACGCCTTCTTTATATTCAAATATTTTAAGCTCAGGTTTTACATTATGCAACCCTTCAGCAAATACTAAAAAAGGATACATGGCATAACGTTGATAATAGGGTCCTTCATTATAATAACCATCTGGCGAAAAAGGTTCTTCGATATTGGCTAAAAAACCTGCTTTTCCGTCTTTATTTAAAAATCCGCCATCGTCGTCTTTTTTATTAGCATCTAATTCTAAATCTTTAATTCCGTATAACGCTCGATTGATTAATTCCTCGTCATCCATAACCAACCCAATCATTCCAACAGCGGCATTTCCCCAAGTACTGTGGTTATGAACGCGTTGATAAAATTGCGGACTATCTACAGAAATGTGATCTGCAAATGGTCTAAATAAATTTGTTTCTAGCTTGTTTCGTTCTTCTTCGGTTAAATAATTATAGATACAATCGTAAGCCTGACTTACATAGACTAACCAATTAGAATCATTTAAACATTGCCAAAATAATTTTCCTCTTGCATAAGACCTTGTTTTGGGATGTAATGGCAAAGTTTTATACAATGCTTCATATTCCATTAGCATGTCTTTTACATACTTAGCATATTTTTCGTCGTCTAAAATTTGATATAATAAACCTGCTTTTTGAAGTATAAACCAGTTCTTTTTATGTACAACGTGTGTGTAACCACCAGAATAGTCTTTAGGGATTGGCACATCAATTCCTGCTTCAATTTCAGCATCAACTTCTTCTTTAACCGCTTGTAGAGATTTATCAAAAATTGGAATAGTACCTAATTGTACTCTAATGTCTTTTACACCTTGAGCAGTTAAAATAAGTTTAGGATGTTGTTGGGATGTTTTTGTGTCTGAAGTATCTGTAGTAGTAGTATTATTTTCATTTTTACATGAAAACATAAATGCTATTACTACAAATAGTACGATTTTATATGTTGTGTTTTTTATTTTTTTCATCTTTATTTTTTTGGCGCTGTTGCTTCTCCTACGGTTGCAGTTTCAAACCAAACCTCAGCATAACTTCCGTTTTCGTATTGTTTAGCAATATCACCTTCGTAGATTTTAGAACCTGTTTTAACATTGGCTTGATTATATGCACCTTGTTTAAAGTAATTTATTTCACCAGCATATGCTATTTCACGTTCTTCACTTACTTTTCTTCGTGATGAATAACTGTCTATAATTTGTTGCGGAATAGATGCTTTTGTAGGGAAATCTGTTTTGATTAAGCTTTTAGTAAATGTTACCGTTTCATGACCTTCACTTGTAAAGGTTAAATACATAATGCCTTTGTATACATTAACTTCATAGCTAAATTCTTCATCTAAAGCAATACCATCAACAGACTCATTTGGTGCAGTTGTTGCATCTTCGCCAACTATAGAAAAATCATTACCCCAAACAGCTGTCGAATAATCCCAACGACCAGCATTATTACCTTTTGTATTGATTTCATAATTCCAGAATACAGAACCTTTTGTATGACCAGGAAATTTCTTGTAATAAATTTTTAAAGGTTCGTTTTCATGACCTTCATCACTGTGAATTTGACCAACAACCACTGAAAAAGCAGACGATTTGGTTGCATCACCTGTAGTTGATACGTGTTTTACTTTTAAAGTTCCTGTTAATTTTCCGCCTTCTTCAGGAATCCAGTGTTTTTTTTCACCTAATTCTGTTCTCGTATTACTAGACGTTTTTGAAGTAATACCAGAATTTGGTGTTTTATAAACTACCCAATCCGTTTCATTTTCAGTTTCAACATAGAAAAAATCATCTTTCTGGAAACCTATTAAATCTTCAGATTTTGTTCCGTCACCTAAAAGGATTTTCCATTTATCCATAAACGGAATAACATCGCTTGGTGCTTTTATTTCTTTTTTGGTAATTGTAGATTTTGTTTCTGCTTTTGTTTCTGTAGACTTTGTTTCATTTTTACAAGCAAACAATGTTAATAATACAACGAAGGTAAATAGCGAGTTTTTCATTTTGGATTTTATTTTTAAAATAGGCAACAAATTACTTTGCTACCTATTTAGTAAGTGTATTTAATTATTTTAATTCAAAAGGCTTTAAAGTGATTCAGTACTAATAGACTAATTTCAATTTTAAATTTTGAACCACTTTAATCTCACCAGAGTTCTTAACCTCATTGTTTTCTGGCTTTTGGCCTTTTTCACCCCAAAGAATGGAGATATATTTTACAGGATTATCAATAAATGTATTGTCAGCAAAAATGACATTAACAATACCTCTTGTTTTAATCAATATGTTGTCTTTGTCTGTTTGACCTGACTTTGTAATTGTATTATTTTGAAAAACTAAGTTCCCTCCTATTGTAGACTCGTCATAACCACCACGATAATAATTTAAAACATCTTGATCTACATTGGTAAATGTGTTATTTGTTACGTAAACAAACTCGCTGTTATAATCTCCTTTATCATTGGTTTCTTTGTTTAATTGGATTCCGCTTTTACAATTTTTTATAATTGAATTTGTTACTGAAATGGTATCTGCAAATGACCCTTTTGACACTTCAAGCACACTTTTAAAGTTACTTACTTCGGTATTTTTTAGCCATAACCCATAAGCACTTTTCATATTTTTATCTAATGTTTTAAAAGCTGACTGATTGTTATTTCCTTTTAAAATTACGTCTTCAATATGAAGTATCCCTTTTGGTTTCATTTGAAAAGCTGTTCCCTCAGAAGTAAACACTAATTGCGCTTTATTATTTTTATCTTTTGAAGTGATTGTAATGTTTTTATCAACTGGAAGCGATTGGTTTATTTGATATTCAGCAGCATTCAAACTAATAATATCTCCTGAGTTAGCATTAGAAATGGCGTTAGTTAATTCTTGACTTGAACTAATCTCAATCGTTTGCGAAACTGAATCATTTTTTTGGTTTTCAAACCAGCTAGTACCATAATTTGATTGATTGTATAAATCGTTATGATTATTGGTATTAATAATTGCGCCTAAACTATTATTATCCTTGTCACGTTTGTTACCAAATAAATCTGTAGTTATGGTTTCAAAATCAAAACCAGAATAGATTTGTTTAGTATCATAAGTTGGGACCTTCAAGCTTTTACTAACCTCTTGAACATCTAGTTCAACCGTTTGCAAACCTTCCGATTGCACTTCACTTTTGTTTGCGTTATTTGTATAATTATTTTTAAACAAGACACCATCTACTTTATCGTAGTTTTTGATTGGGTATTCAAATGGAGTTTGATTGTATAAAATATTATTTGCAACTACAGTACGTGTTGGTCTTGCAGATCTAATTTCCGATTTAGGCAAAACTTCACTTTGTGATACATTAGAACCAACGCTAAAATGAAAAGGAGTTTTAGTATCTACAAATGTATTATAAGCAATTACAGCATCTGTTACTTGGTTGTATCTATTTAAAGGCGATTTAGGAATACCATTCATTACCGCTAAAGGTGCTCTAAACGTACTTCCTTTTAATTTGTAAAAATAATTATTAGTAATCCAGTGACCAGTATTTATAACTCTTATACCTCCTATAAATTCTGAATTATCATTACCTATAAAAATATTTCCATCAATAGTAGCATAATTACCATGTCTTAACACTAAAGAACCTTCACTTTCAAAAAAGACATTATTTTTAAAAGTATTATTATTGGATTTACTAGAAATTATTTCGACCTCACCATTACAACGCTCAAACAAATTATTTTCAACATTGGTATGTGATGGTGTCATTGATGTCCCACTATCTCCTATTTGCATAGTTTCACCGTGAGGACCACCTTTTCTTGGTCTTGGACCAAAATGATTATTAACTATTTGATGGTAATTTTTAATGTGTTGGTTACCTTTTAACATAACCATTACTGTTGGACCAAAATTAGATTTTCCAGCAATGTAATTATTACTAAGCTCATTATGACGTCCCCAGAATTCAACCCAATGATCACTTACGTCTCTATCAGGCTGCGTAAACTCTTCAATAACACAATTTGTAACTTTGCTATGATTAGCAATTAAAGTATCGTTAATTTTAAACTGAATAACATTGCGTGATGGTGTGTAACCATTTTTAAAATGAAGATCGTGTACTTCTAAATAATCACCTCCAATTTTAAGATTAGAAACACCTTCTATAGTTACTTTTCCTGGTGTTTCAGCTCGTAAAATAATTGGCTTTGCTTCAGTCCCCTGACCTGAAAAATTAATTTCAACATCTTTCCATACACCATTTGCTAAAACAATTTGGTCTCCTGCTTTTACGTTTTGTATCGCATCATTAAGCTCATTGATATTAGAAACTACTTCAGGCTCTACTGAAGCGTCTTTGCAAGCGTTACAAAGCATTAAAATTGAAAAGATTAAAACGAGTTTTTTCATTAGTTATTTAGAAATTAGTGATTAATGTTTAGTTGGTAATATTTTACATAAGAAAATGCATTGACGTCTGTTGTACCTATATAATTACCAGCTTTAAAGTAATTTTCAAATGGCCACTTAGCAAGACTATCATCCTCATATATTAAAGGTGTTAGGTTGTTTAATTGTAACTCTAATTTTCCAGAAGATGCAGTTATCTTAAAATCAAAAGGTTCAAAACCTACGTAACCCATATTTGTAGATTCATCTGACCATGTAGCACTTGTTACGTCAAGTAAATCATCTCCTGAAGTTGTTGGGTCTACTAATGATTTTTTATAAGACCAAATAAACCCATTAATCCAACGTATTTTAATTAAAGGAGGTCCATTATTTGAAGTAAAACCATGTGTATCCATATCTGATTGAGATATGATACCATGGATTTGCATTACTATAGTTTTATGATATTGATTATTACTATTATTATCTTCTGAAATATCAACCAAATTTAAACGACCTTCCATAACTCCTCCTTCTTCTAAAGTCCAATTTTCTTTTGAATTTGAAGGGTTTATAAGCTCTCTTAACTCTGTCCTTGAATACGAACTATTTGTTGTAGAAACCTCTGGATAAGTGTAAAAAACAATTGATTGATCATCAACATCATCATACATAAATGGTAAAATTGAAGCGTTTGTACGGTAACCACCATTAATTAATGTACTTGGTTGATATTCATCTGGACTACCATTATTGTTTTCGTCTACAGGTAGTGTGACTTTCCAGTTTGAAAAATCAATATTTGCATAGTTATCTTGGCTATTATCTGAAGATTGGTTATCATCAGGATTATCGAGTGTAGAAGAACCTAAATTTTGTGCTTCAGTTTGTTCATCAGAATCACTACAAGCTATACAAGCAAGCAATAAAACAGAATAAAAGAATAACTTTTTCATAACACAAATAATTGGTTTACCAATCTGGTTTACCAAATATATGGTTTTTTTTTAATATCAATAAAACAAAATACTTAATAAATATTATCAAAAAATAAAAAATCGTCAATTTGAGCACTCAAAACCTATACAAAAATAGGATTTTAGGCTATTTTACAAGTTATTCAAAAATTTGATTTAATGTTAATTAATTATATACTTAATGACTTTAAACACTTTACTATTTTTATAAAACACCATAAAATAATTACCGACTGCTAAACCAGTGGTATCAATATTATTTTTATCAATTTTAAATTCTCCAATTAAATTAGCTTTATTATCAAATAAAACAAATAGGTTATTATCTTTTGGTTTAACAGATTTAATATTCAAAAAAGTATCTGTAGATTTGGACGTTAATGTTTGAGGAATAGCGCTATCTAATAATTTTTGAGCTGTTAATTTTAAATCTATTTCTTGAATACTAAAACTTGCATAAAGCAAAGCTTCATCTTTTAAATCTTGGCTATTATTTAGACTTCTATAAATTCCCCATTTTGGTCGTGAAAACAAAGCTTCCTCTTGCCACATGTCCATTTTTAAATTTTCATAAGAAAAAACAGTTTCATTTGTAAAAACTTTTTTTAACTCAATAGTATATGATCCTTGATTAGAAAAAGTAATCAATTCTGTTACCTCAACCCAATGCCCTTTAATTTGATCTAAGACCATTGTTTTAATCGTTGCTTGTTTGTTTGTGGATGTATAACGCAACTCTAACTTATCTTTTGTACCTTTTCTTAATGTTAAAGAGATCATAGGAATTGACGCATAAGGACCACCTACAGATTTAATTTGGTGGATATGAGTAAAACTGGAAGACACCTTAAAATCTTTTGGTAATTTAAATTTCCATTTATATTCAACCGTTTCACCTTTAGTTGCTTTTAAATAATTTGGAGATGAGGCATAGGTTTTAATCTCATTACGTTGTCTGTCGTATTTTTTACAACGGTCATTATCAGGACTAGTATGAATAGAAAACTTAAATACATTTTTATTTAACTCTTTATCAAACACCTCTTGTATATGTCTTCCAAATTGAGAATGATTACAATCAGGAGCCTCAATAACATCATAACCAGGTGCTAAAACTGCATTTATATCTTCATAAGTATTTCCTGCTTCATTAGCTTCTAATAGAACTTGACTATGTATATTTTGAGCAATCAAAATACTTAATGCCATTAGTGATTTTCTGATATACATTTAAAAAAGTTTTTAATTAATTAGTCCTATAGTCTCAATTTGATTGTTGCTTTTAAGTAAAGGTGATTTTTTACCTGGAATAAACTTTTTCTTATCTTCCCATTTAGGACTTTTATAAATGATATTACTTTCTGAAGCTCCTTTAGACACTTTTACAAATCCACTATCGTGGAATAAACAATTATCAATCTTATTACTACTACCCTCTAGCGCTACAGGTATTTTAATTAAAAAACTATTATCAAATACAGTATTTTGTATAGTAACTTGATGAATACCCTTAACTTTTATTATGCTTCCTTTTTCTTTATTAGAAACTTTATTAAACACACAATGATCAATCATTAAATTACCTCCTTCTATATTTGAATCTATAATGGAACGCTTGTAATTTATGGCAAATTCTTCAATATTATTAAAAATGGTGTTTTCGATAATTAGATTATTTGCGTTAAACTGACCTTGATTTTTTTCATATGATAGATTTATTCCTCTAAAGCTATCTTCAAATCTAGAATTTTTAATTAACATTAATTCGGCTCTTGTCCCAGAATACCCTTTAATTATAGCGCCTCCACTATCATTTTTAAAATTCTTAAAAACACAAGTATCTATGGTTAGATTATATAGATCAGATTCCATTTTATCTGGTGAAACTATTGCATATTTTACAGGAGTCTTGTTTGAGCCATCAAATGTAATATTAGTAATACTAACAGTTATTCCTGCACTAACACGTAATAAATAACTAAGAGGCTTTTCTAGTTTAGAACTAGCCATAATTATTGTTTTACCATCAGGAGAACCATTAATCTTTAAATTAGATTTTATTTTAATTTGTTTGTCTAAGTAATAAATCCCGGGTTTTAAACTAATAACATCTCCGTTACCTGCTTTAGATATAGCTTTTCTTAATGTTCCAACTCCTGGATCTACAATAATATCAACAGAAATGGATTTAACTTTAGGAGTTTCAATTACAGGCTTCCAACCTGGACCTGTCCTAACCGTCAATGCCTTAGGGTATTTTTTGTTTTCAAGATTGAAAGCACCTGCTACATAAACTGCCCAAACTGATCCAGTGATATCATTATCTGAAGCATTTTTTGTCGGTAAAACTTGTTTTAAAACAGGATTATTAATTGAAGGCATTGGTAATGCCTTAAACATCTTCCAATCAATTGAAGCTTTAGTAAACAATAATGGATCTACTGTTGCTTGACTATCAACAATATTATTACTGAAAGTAATTCCACTAATATCATCTTTCGCTTCAAAAACTGAAGCACCTGTTGTATTAGATATAATATTATTAGCAAATGTTGTATTTATTGGAGCTAACGTTTTTTCTTTATCCTTACCTGCACCAAAAGCTATTGGACCACAATTTATAATTGTGTTATTTACAACCTCAACATTTTTTACTTGGTGATATCTATTTAATGGTGAATTTTTCACGCCATTCATCATTACAATAGGACCTCTATAACCATCTCCTGTTAATCCGACTAGCAAGTTATTTCTAACTACATGACCTTCATTAATAATTCTAATTCCTCCTGTATTAGCTACTGTATTTCCTAAAAATACGTTATTTTCTACCAATGCATTATTACCATGGCGTAAGGTTAAAGTACCCTTACTTTCTAAAAACAAATTATTTCTATAGATATTATCTCCAGATTTATTAGAAATAATTTCGATTTCACCATCACAATTTTTAAACGTATTATTTTCAACTATAGTTTTAGAAGATTTCATAGAATTTGCACTTGTACCAATCCTAATAGTCTCTCCTCCATTTTCACCCAAGTCAGGTCTGTGTCCAAAAAAATTATAATCAATAATATGATTATTCTCTATATGCGCATCTCCTTTTAACCAAACTACCAAAGTAGTCCCAGAAGATGTTTTACCTGTAAAATTATTATGATCGACTCGGTTATTTTTCCCCCATAAATCTACCCAATGATTTTTATTATCCTCATCTTTTACTTTATAATTTGAAATAGTCGAGTTTGTGAATCTACAGTTGTTTGCAAAAGTCTTACTATCCTTTTTAAACTGAATCACATATTTTGATGTTGTTACACCATCCTTAAACCATAATCCACTAACAATAACATATTCTCCATAAATACTTAAACTAGAATCACCTGTTAAAACCACTTTACCTGGTGTTTCAGCTTTAATAATTATAGGTGCATCTTTAGTCGCTTGACCATAAGCTTTTAAGTTTACGTCTTTCCAAATTCCATTTTTTAAAATAATCGTACTTCCAGGCTTTACTTGACCAATAGCTTGATCAAACTCTTGAATGTTTGATACCGTAAAATCTTGCGCAAAAGCGACAGAAACTAATAAAAAAGAAAAAATTATTGAAACAACATTTTTTAGAATCATAATACTATAGAATAAATTAACTAGCGTAATATAATCAAAAAGGATTCCAAAATAAAAAAACTATTAAGACAACAACACAAGGAAGTTTTTGTGCATAAAAAAAGCCTTATCAAAATATTGATAAGGCTTTAGTACTGAAGACGGGACTTGAACCCGTACGTCCTAATGGACATTGGATTTTAAGTCCAACGTGTCTACCAATTCCACCACTTCAGCATTGGTATATTATAAGAAAGTCTCAGAGCGAAAGACGGGATTTGAACCCGCGACCCCCACCTTGGCAAGGTGATGCTCTACCCCTGAGCTACTTTCGCAGTCTTTAAATGAACGTGCAATGATGTGATTGCGGGTGCAAATTTAGGACTTTTATAGGAACTACAAAGCTTTTTTTGAAAAAATTTTAAATTATTTTTTATTTACTTCTTTTTCAATAACATACGTTTGATCTCATTTAGCTTCATTAAAGCCTCAACTGGTGTTAAAGTATCAATATCTGTAAGTAAAATCTCATCTTTGATATTTTCAAGTAATGGATCGTCTAGATTAAAGAAACTTAATTGCATCTCATCTTGCATAGATTTAACTTTATCTGTCAATTCTTCGCTAGAATGACTTTTTTCTAGTTTTTTTAATATTTGGTTAGCTCTTTTTAAAACCTGTTGTGGCATTCCTGCCATTTTAGCCACGTGTATACCAAAACTATGTTCACTTCCTCCTTCTACTAGTTTACGTAAAAACAATACATTGTCTTTAAGTTCTTTTACTGAAACATTAAAGTTTTTTATACGCTCAAAAGTTTCCGTCATTTCATTTAGCTCGTGGTAATGCGTTGCAAATAATGTTTTGGGTTTTGCTGGATGTTCATGAAGGTACTCACTAATAGCCCAAGCAATAGAAATTCCGTCATAAGTACTGGTCCCTCTCCCAATTTCATCTAACAAGACCAGACTTCTATCTGAAATATTATTTAATATGGATGCTGTTTCATTCATTTCTACCATAAACGTGGATTCTCCCATAGATATATTATCACTTGCACCAACACGAGTAAATATTTTATCTACAACACCAATTTTAGCTTCTTTTGCTGGCACAAAGCTTCCTATTTGAGCTAACAATACAATTAAAGCTGTTTGACGTAAAATAGCAGACTTACCAGACATGTTAGGTCCAGTAATCATTATAACTTGTTGTTTTTCTCTGTCTAAAAACACATTATTAGCAATATAAGGTTCGCCAATTGGTAATTGTTTTTCAATAACTGGATGACGACCATCTACGATATCTAAATCATGAGAGTCATCTAAAATAGGGTAGACATAATTATTATCGGTTGCTAATTGTGCAAAGCCACATAAGCAGTCTATTTTACCAATTAGATATGCATTTTGCTGTACAGGCTTTATATATTGATTCATCCATAGGACTAAATCTGCAAACAATTTTTGCTCGATAGCCATAATACGTTCTTCTGCTCCTAGGATTTTAGCTTCGTATTCTTTTAATTCTTCAGTAATATAACGTTCTGCATTAACTAATGTTTGCTTTCTTATCCACTCTTCCGGAACTTTATCTTTATGTGTATTTCTTACCTCAATATAATACCCAAAAACATTGTTTGATGCAATTTTAAGCGAAGTAATACCTGTACGCTCGCTCTCGCGCTCCAACATTTTATCCAAATAGTCTTTACCTGAGGTGGACAATGCTCTAAGTTCATCCAACTCGGTTGAAAATCCTGCTGCAATCGCACTACCTTTAAGGATGTTAACTGGAGCTTCCTCGTTTAAGGTTTCTTTAATTTTTTCGCGAAGTACATTGCAACTTTGTAAATTATCTCCAATCACTTTTAAAGACTCGTTATCACAATTAGTTGCTAATCCCTTAATAGGAATAATAGCTTCAAGTGAATTTTTAAGCTGAATAACCTCACGTGGACTAACTTTTTGGGTGGCTATTTTAGAAATTAAACGCTCTAAATCTCCTATTAATTTTATGTGATGTTGAATCTTATCCAGAACCACAGTATCCGTCTTTAAATAAGATACAACCTCATGACGTTGCTTGATTTGATCTATTTGCTTTAAAGGCAATGCTAACCAACGTTTAAGCAATCGTCCTCCCATTGGCGAAATGGTCTTGTCAATAATATTTAATAAAGTTACTGCATTATTATTGGTAGAATTATACAGCTCTAAGTTTCGGATAGTAAAACGGTCCATCCAAACGTAATCATCTTCTGCGATACGCGAAATTGAAGAAATATGCTGTAGTTTGTTATGCTGTGTTTCGGCTAAATAATGTAAAATGGATCCTGAAGCAATAATACCTTCAGCTAAACCATCAACACCAAATCCTTTTAAAGATTTAGTATCAAAATGTTTTAATAACGTTTCGTTAGCATAATCTGGTTGGTACACCCAATCTTCTAAATTAAAAGTATGAAAATCTTCACCAAAACTATCTGTAAATTTATTTCGTTTTGGCTTAGCTACTAAGACCTCACTTGGACTAAAGTTTTGAAGTAATTTATCTATATATTCTTGATTACCTTGAGAGGTTAAAAACTCACCTGTTGAGATATCCAAAAATGAAATTCCGATATTAACTTTTCCAAAATAAACCGAACATAAAAAGTTATTGGTTTTAGATTGAAGCACCTCGTCGTTTAACGCAACACCAGGAGTCACTAACTCTGTCACACCACGTTTAACAATACTTTTGGTTTGTTTAGGGTCTTCTAATTGGTCACAAATTGCAACACGCTCTCCTGCTTTTACCAACTTAGGCAAATACGTATTTATTGAATGATGCGGAAAACCAGCTAACTCTGTTTCACTATCACTACCTGCTCCTCTTTTGGTTAAGGTAATTCCTAAAATTCCAGCAGATTTAACTGCATCTTCCCCAAATGTTTCGTAAAAGTCACCAACTCTAAATAACAATAACGCATCAGGATATTTAGCCTTGATGGTATTATATTGCTTCATTAACGGAGTGACTTTTTTGCTTTTTGTTGCCAAAGGATATACGTTTTTATTAAGTTTGCAATGTAACTAAATATTGATTTTTATTGAAGTCAAATTGATTTAAGTTATAGATAATTATCCACAATGTAGCGTTACAGATTGTCACTTTAACGACTTGTACAAATTACAGAAAACAAACATGAGAAAATTAAAAAATAGCGAACTAGATAGATTAAGTATTAACGACTTTAAGACTGCTAAAAAAACACCTATTATTATTGTTTTAGACAACATTAGAAGCTTAAATAATATTGGAAGTGTATTTAGAACTAGTGATGCCTTTTTAGTTGAAAAGATTTATTTATGCGGAATTACTGCTACACCACCACATAAAGACATACATAAAACAGCTTTAGGAAGTACAGATACTGTTACTTGGGAACATGTTGAAAACACTATGGATTTAGTTGAAAAACTACAAGCTGACAATATAAAAGTTTGCGCAATTGAACAAGCTGAAAATGCGACTATGTTAGACGATTTTAAAGTTGAAGCCAAAACTAAATACGCTTTAGTTTTTGGTAACGAAGTTAAAGGTGTAGCACAAGATGTAGTTAGCGCTAGTGATGTGGTTATTGAAATCCCTCAGTTTGGAACAAAACACTCTCTTAATATTAGTGTTAGTTGTGGTGTTGTGACTTGGGATTTGTTTAGTAAATTAAAAGCGTAATAATTATTTTACAGGCACCCAAATCTCCTCTTCAGTTATTGGATTTGACGGATGATAATCTTCAGGTAGTTTTTCAAAATGAGGTCTGTCGTCTATTTCAAACTCTGAATTAGGCAACCAAGTTGTATGTATATATTGCCAAGCCTCTAGAAAATTTTCTGGTTTTCCTTTGTAATTAAAAACAGCATACTGTCCAGATTGTATCGTTAAGACTTCCATATCAACTGGCAAACTCACAATATTTGACACCTCTACGCCTACCCATTTTTCAAATAATGCATTAGGTGACATTTTACTGTAATTAAATTGATCATAAACCTGAATTGAAAACTTCTCTGTCCCAATACGGTTTAAAATCTGGTTGCGATTTGGCATAAATTGCTTAGCCAACTTAGCTGTTCCTGGACCATTGGTTATAAAAGATAAGTTTGCTTTTAAGCCGACTATAACAATAGGTTTTGTGGTAATAATATTAGGCTTCATTTTTACAAATTTGTTTTAACAACCATAAATAATCTGCTCTGTTTTTTACAAAATCCTTATCAGAAATATCAATTATTTTGACATTAAATTCGGTTTGACTTTTCAAAAACTCTAAATAACCTGCATTAATTTTTTCTAAATAATCATCTTCAATTTCGCTTTCGTATTTACGACCACGCTTTTTTATATTCGCCTGAAGACGCTCTGTATTTTGATATAAATACACATATAAATCTGGCTTAGCTATGTCCTTATACATTAAATAAAATAGCTTTCGGTATAACTTAAACTCGTCTGGCTGTAACGTTATTTTAGAAAAAATCAAAGATTTAAATACATCATAATCACTAACTATAAAATCTTTAAACAAGTCTAACTGATTTAAATCATCTGTAATTTGCTGATAACGATCTGCCAAAAAAGACATTTCCAAGGTAAAAGCATACCGTTGAGGCTCTTTATAAAATTTTGGTAAAAACGGATTATCTGCAAAACGCTCTAAAACTAATTTAGCATTAAAGTCTTTTGCTATTTGAGTAGACAAACTTGTTTTTCCTGCACCAATATTACCTTCAATAGCAATATAATTATGATTAGAAAAATCAAATTGCTTATTAGGATTTTTTAACCAGATATTTAAAGATTCTAAAGCTGTGTGATCCTTACATTGATCTAATAACTGGTCGACAGTGACATTAAATTCTGGGTGATTAAACGTAGATGCAATTTGCTGCAAAGGCTCTAATACAAAACGACGTTTATGCGCTTCGGGATGTGGTACTATTAAATATTTGTCATTAATAACTTCATCTTCAAAAAAGATAATATCTAAATCTATAATTCTTGATTGATAGCCTGCCGATTTTTTAGGCAAACGACCTAATTGTTTTTCTATTTGCTGTAAAACACGCAGTACTTTTTTTGCTTTAAAATTAGTTTGTACTGCAATACAAGTGTTTAAAAAGTCATCTCCTTCAAAACCCAACGCCTTACTTTCAAAAACTTTTGCAATAGCAACTACATTACCAACTTCTGTAAATATAGCATCTACAGCGTTTTGTAAGTTTTTAAACTTTTCGCCTTTATTACTTCCTAACGCTATGTAAACTGTTTTAATCTCTTGCATAATTTCTTCAGCAAAATAACTAAAAGAAATTCACTTAGTTCTTATCTTTATCAAATCTGTTAATAAGTTTTTATGTCAATAAAAGATAAATTACTAGCTCAAAAAATCTATTTGCTTCTTGGAGCACTTTTTATAACCTCATTAGTGGTTTCTAATCTTATTTTTCAAAAATTTTTTTATTGGTACCCATTTGACATTACCATTTTTGGTGCTAAATTATTTGAAATTTCTGTTGGAATACTCCCTTACCCAATCACCTTTTTAATAACCGATTTAATTAGTGAAATTTATGGTAAAAAACGTGCTAATCAAATTGTTATTGCTGGTATTTTTGCTTCCGTTTTCTCATTATTAATTGTGTTTACAGCTAATACAGTACCTGCTACAAATTGGTCACCTGTGTCTGATGGTTTATTTACAACAGTTTTTGGAAATACAATTATCGCTGTGTTTGCCAGCATGATGGCTTACTTACTTGCACAATTAGTAGATATACAAATTTATCATTTTTGGAAACGCATGACTAATGGTAAACATTTATGGCTACGTAATAATTTTTCTACCTTTTTATCTCAATTTGTAGACACGTTTTCAGTCTTATTCTTACTGTGTAGTTTTGGAGAAATTGGCTGGGACAAATTTTACGGTTTACTAATTAGTGGATTTATATTTAAAGTTCTTATCGCTTTAATAGACACTCCTTTTTTATATTTAGGAGTCTACTTATTTAAAAAAAGATTTAAACTTAAAAACAACCAAGAATTAAACCTACTTTAACAAATGCTAAACTTTTATTAAATACTTTTGTTAAGACAACTATTTATTTAGTTTAAACGTAAATAAAACTGCACCCTTAACTCTTAATTTAATGAAGAAAAAACTAAAAATCGCTGGTATATCACTATTAATATTAATAACATTATTAATTGCAAGTCCTTTTATTTTTCAAAGTCAAATTAAGGATATGGTGCGTAATTATATAAATGAAAACGTCAATGCTAAAGTTGCCTTTGATGACGTAAACTTAAGTTTTATAAGCAGCTTTCCACAAGCCAACGTTACTTTAGACAACTTAGTTATTACAAACTTCAAACCTTTTGCTAATGACACCTTAGCCAAAGTAAAAGTATTGTCTTTAGACATGTCTATTAAAGAACTATTTAAGAATGCCGAAGAAGATCCTATAATAGTAAACTCTATTAATATTGATGATGCTTTAGTAAATTTAAAAACCAATGCCGAAGGTCAAGTTAATTGGGACATTGCAAAAGCATCTTCTAATACTACAACTACAACCGAAACGTCAAGCAAAGGCTTTGCTTTTGATATTGAAAACTACAGTTTAAACAATAGTGCTTTTAATTATCTAGATGAAAGTACAAATACCATATTTAAAATTAGCAATTTAAATCATTCTGGTAACGGAACATTTTCTGGTGACGTGTCTGAGTTAGACACAAAAACAGAAGCTAACGTAACATTTAGTTTTGATGGAACAGAATATTTAAGTAATAACAGTATCAAACTTGATGCTTTATTAGATTTAGATTTAACCAACAGCAAATACACATTTAAAGATAACAAAGCTTTAATTAATGATTTACCATTAGAATTTAAAGGATTTGTACAACTAATAGAAGGAGGACAAAATATTGACATAAGCTTTGAAAACCCAGGTTCGACCTTTAAAGATTTTTTAGCTGTTATACCAAAAACTTACGCAAAAAACTTAGACAATGTTGATACTTCAGGTAATTTTAAAATTAATGGTATAGTCAAAGGACAAGCTACCGAAACAACTATACCAACCTTAGACATTAATATTTTATCAAATAATGCGTCGTTTAAATTTGCAGATTTACCAAAGCGTGTAGAAAACATTAGTATTAATGCTCAAATAAAAAACGAATCAGGAAACGTAGATGACACATATGTAAATCTAAACACCTTAGACTTTAAAATAGATCAAGATCAATTTAAAAGTTCGGCTACCATAAAAAACTTAACTAAAAATATGTTAGTAGACGCTCATTTAGATGGCGTTTTAAATCTTGGCAACCTAAACCAAGCGTATCCAATAGAGCTAGAAAACGAATTAAAAGGAATACTTAAAGCTAAACTAAATACAAGTTTTGATATGAATGCTATCGAAACTAATGCCTATGAAAGAATAAAAAATAATGGAAGTATCGAGTTATCAGATTTTGTGTTTTCATCAGCAGACATAGTAAATCCTATAAACATAAATCAAGCTTCTGTTAATTTTAATCCTGGCACAATAACCTTAGACAAGTTTATAGCATCCACAGGTACAACAGATTTAAACGCTACAGGTACTGTAAACAATTTATTAGGCTTTTTACTAAGCGATCAAAAGCTAAAAGGAGATTTCAACCTACAATCTAACACCTTTAAAATTAGTGATTTTATGGTAGAAGGAGGAAGCGACGCACCTGTTAACCAAAGTGCAGAACCAGCAACAGCTTTAAAAATACCTGCTTTTTTAGATTGTTCAATTACAGCAGATGCAAAAACAGTATATTATGACAACCTAATATTAAAAGACGTTAAAGGAAACCTTAAAATAGCAGACGAAAAAGCACAACTTAACAACGTGTCTTCAAGTCTTTTTAATGGTAACCTGACCTTAGAAGGTTTAGTAGATACAAAAACAGAGCAACCAACATTTAACATGAATGTAGGCGCCAAAAACTTTGACATCACACAATCTTTTAACGATCTAAACTTACTACAAGCCATAGCTCCAATTACAAAGGCGTTACAAGGTAAACTTAATAGTACAATTAATCTATCAGGTAAATTAGGACAAGATTTTACACCACTTTTAAATAGTATTTCTGGTGACGCTTTCGCGGAATTATTAACCACACAAATTCAACCTAAAAACGAACAATTATTTTCACTACTAGAAAACAAACTAAGCTTTTTAGATTTTAGTAAATTGAATCTTCAAGATTTAAAAACAAAACTTTCGTTTGACAATGGGCAAGTTACAGTAAAACCATTTGACATTAATTACAAGGATATAAAAATGACCATTGATGGGTCACATACATTTAACAACACTATGGACTATAAAATAATTTTTGATGTACCTGCAAAATATCTTGGTAGTGACGTTAATAGTTTAATTAGTAAAATAGATGATAATTCTGTAAACAATATAACCATTCCGGTTACAGCTAACATAACAGGTAACACAACACAACCACAAGTGCAAACCGACTTGACAAGTGGTGTAAAAACATTAACCTCACAATTAATAGAAATTGAAAAACAAAAACTAATTAATAAAGGAAAAGGTAAACTAACAGATGTTGTTGGAAATATTTTAGGAGGTAACCAATCACAAAATAGCGATAGTACAACAACACAATCAAATGGAGGTGTAAAAGATGTTATTGGAGGTTTATTAAACAACGGAAACACAGCAACACCAAAAGACACAACATCAAACACAAATACCGAAGCACCTAAAGACCAAGTAAAGGATGCTATCAAAGGATTATTTGGTAAAAAGAAAACCAAAGATTAATTTTTGAGAAATTTTAACATTAATTCCTCGTTTAAAACTCAAAATTTGATGAAATTTAATGATTTGAGACTTTTTTTCAAAAGAAAGTGTTAAATATTAGGATTTGTCATTTATATTGTTAGATTGTTAAAATAACATTAAATAATCTGGACTGAATGAGGCAATTAAAAATTACCAAGCAAGTTACCAATCGTGAATCTAAATCACTAGACAAATACCTACAAGACATAAGTAAACTTCCCATGATTACAGCAGAAGAGGAAGTTGAATTAGCCCAAAAAATAAGGGAAGGTTGTCAAAAATCATTAGATTTATTAACGACTGCTAACTTACGATTTGTGGTTTCTGTTGCAAAACAATATCAAAATCAAGGATTAACATTACCAGATTTAATAAATGAAGGTAATGCTGGTTTAGTTAAAGCAGCAAAACGTTTTGACGAAACTAGAGGATTCAAATTTATATCTTACGCAGTTTGGTGGATTAGACAAGCAATTTTATCTGCTTTAGCAGAACAATCAAGAATTGTAAGACTACCATTAAATAAAATTGGGTCGATAAACAAAATAAGAAAAGTAACTTCTCACCTAGAGCAAATTAACCAAAGACCACCTAGTGCGTCAGAAATTGCAAAAGAATTAGACTTAACTATCAGTGATGTTAAGCAATCTATGAAAATTTCTAGCAGACACGTGTCAATGGATGCACCTTTAAAAGAAGGAGAAGATTACAGTTTATATGATTTAGTAAGCTCTAACGAGTCACCAAATCCTGACACAAACTTAATGCGCGAATCTTTAAACACTGAAATTGAAAGAGCTTTAGAAACACTAACGCCTAGAGAAAGTGACGTGATTAGACTTAACTTTGGATTAAGCGATCAACCAGCTATGACACTAGATGAAATAGGTCGTACTTTTGATTTAACACGTGAGCGTGTAAGACAAATCAGAGAAAAAGGTATTAGACGTTTACGTCAAACATCTAAGAGTAAGATCTTAAAAACGTATTTAGGATAATCCTGATACAATATATTTAATACAAAATATTAAAAAAAGTGCAATTTTAATTTGAATAATATTATTATTTAATAGATATTTGCATCCTATTTAAAATTAAGATATGTTAAGAATTGAAATAAAAGAAGGCGAAAATATAGAACGTGCACTAAAACGTTACAAACGTAAGCACAGAAACGTTAAGGTAATGCAAAACTTAAGAGAAAAGCAATACTTTACTAAGCCATCTGTAAAAAACAGACGTCAGATACAAAAAGCTAGTTATATTCAAGGTCTTAGAGACGCTGAAAACATATAATTAAAGCTTTAATTTATATTAATAAACCACGCATTTTTAAATGTCGTGGTTTTTTTGTTGATTAAAATTTCAAATATTTAACGTCATATACGTTATTCAAAAGTGTTTTCATAACCTTTGGCTTTCCGTTAGTATAAAAAAAGTTATCAGATTTAATTTTAGCATTATTTACTAAATTATACTTTTCTAAAACTAGCTTTGTTTGATTTGCAACAGCATCACCTGAATCTATTATCTTAATATGTTTAGGTAAAATTTTTGATAATTGAGGTATCAAATAAGGATAATGTGTACAGCCTAAAACCAAATAGTCTATATTAGATTTAATCATTGGTTTTAAATAATTAACAAGTAATTCTGTCATTTGGTCAGAGTAAATAAGACCAGCCTCGATTAATTGTACGATGCCTTCACCTTCTTGCTCTACTATAGTAACACCATTATTATATAATTGTGAAGTATTATTAAATAGCTCGCTACTTAAAGTTCCTTTTGTAGCTAATATACCAATAGCCTTAGTTTGTGTCTGTAAAGCAGCGGGTTTTATAGCAGGCTCAATACCTATGAATGGTACATTATATTTTTCTCTTAAATAGCCTATAGCATTAGTTGTAGCAGTATTACAAGCCACAACAATTAATTTACTGTTTTGTTCTAACAAATACTCTGTATTTTTCTGAGAAAGCGCTATGATAGCCTCTTTTCCTTTTGGTCCATAAGGCGCATTAATACTATCGGCTAAGTATATTGTATTTTCATTGGGTAATAAGCTATTTATAGCTCTCCAAATGGACGTACCACCTACGCCAGAATCAAATATACCAATGGGATTTTTATTCATAGAAATCGTGCATAAAAAAAGCTGTCTAAAGTTAGACAGCTTAATTTTAATTTAAAAGGATTTTATATTAAAATCCTAATTCTTTTTGAACGTCTTTTATAAGATCTTTTCCTTCAGCCATGATAACACCACCACCTTGAGAAGAATCTAATACATAGTTAAAACCTTGTGCTTTACCAACTTTTAATATAGCTGCTTTAGCTTTATCTGTGATTGGTTTTAATAAGTCCATTTCTTTTTTTTGTAATTGTGTTTGTGCATCACCTTGAAATTGACGAATACTTTGTTGCATTTGTGCTAACTCTTCACCACGTTGTTGGTTTTGTTCGTTAGTTTTTGTTGCAGCTTCAGCCTCGTATTGCTTTGCTTTAGTTTGGTATTCTTTAACCATTTCTTGGATATCAGCCTCAAACGTCTTACCCATTTTTTCCATTTCAGCTTGAGCAGCTTTCATAGATGGCATAGACGCTACAAGCTCTGTTGTATTAACATGTGCAACTTTTGTTTGTGCATTAGAAAAACTTGTCGCTCCAATAAATAATGCTGCAGCAAATAAAAGTGTTTTAAATTGTTTCATTTTTAAAATAGTATTTGTGTGTTATAAATTATTTGTATTTGTCTTAGTTGCTCTAATCTTCTGTGCTCTCTTTTTCTTCTTTAGCATTTTGATGGTCTTCTAAGATTTTCTGTTATTTAGCTTCTATAACTTTTTTTCAAAAGCTTTATATACTAATTTTTTATTTTCTTTATTCTTAAATTTATGCTCTTAATTTAGTAAAAACATCAGCACTGTTTTTTTAGTCAATATCATCTTGTGTTTTTTCATCTGTTTCTTCAGAATCATTGGTACCGCTTCGTTCTTTAAGCTTTTCTTCTCTTGCTTTAGCTCTATCTTCTAGAATTTTAGCTCTCTTCTCTGCTGCTGCTTTTTTCTTAGCTTCTCTAGCATCAAGTATTTCTTGTTTGCGTTTTGCTGTAGCTGCTTCTCTTTCTGCTTTTTTGTCGTCTAATATTTTTTGTCTTGCCTCTTGTGCATCATTAACTTCTATTACAGCGTCTTCATCTTTAGCATTTCTACGCTCTGCTTTATTTTTGGCTTGAGTACGTTTTGAAGCTCTTGAAATTGTTCTGATAATTAAATCACTCATATCAAAACGTTCTGCTGAATAAAGCATAACCACATCTGCAGATTTGTCAAAAACAAAATCGTATTTTTTGGCTTTAGCAATATCTTGAACCGCTTGAAAAATTTGATCTTGAACAGGCTGCATTAACTGTCTTTTTTGAATCATCAAATCTCCATTAGGACCAAAACGTTTTTGTTGATAATCCAAAATTTCTTTTTCTTCAAAAAAAATATCTTCTTCACGCTCCTCAATCAACTCTTTTGTTAAAAGTGCTTTTTCGTTATTAAGCGTTTCTCTTTTTTGCTTAATTCCTTTTAAACTAGTTTCAATTTCAGTTTTCCATTTCTGTACTTTACTTTCCAACTGACCTGTAGCTTCAGTATATTCAGGAATGTTCTCTAAAATATACTCTGTATCAATATAACCAATTCTAACACCACGTTGTGCATTAGCAGAAAAAACTGCTGTAAGCATCAAAATTACAATAAGAACTTTTAATTTCATTTTGGATATGGTTTAATTATTTCTTGTTAATAAACTCAAAATAAAGTTTAACATTGCATGGTTAGTACTTTTTTTAGTTTAATATTTTAAAATAACGAATTTTAATGTTAAAAATTTTAATTCTTTAATCAAATCCCTGTTATGGTATTAGAAAATATCGTGCCAAAAATAAAAAAATAAAAAAACTCTAGTTATTATTTTAATGGTTTTATTGGGTTAAACTACATTAAATTAAAATTGTTGACCGATTATGAAGTGCGTCTCCCATCCATGCTTTGATACCTCTCCATTCTGTGGATCAAATCCATGACCAAAGTCAATACCTAATAAACCAAAGGCTGGCATAAAAATTCTTAAACCTAATCCTGCAGATCTTTTAAGAGCGAATGGATCATACTCATTAAAACTATCATAAGAATTACCTGCTTCTAAAAATCCTAAAGCATAAATTTTAGCAGATTGCTTTAATGTAATTGGGTATCTTAATTCTAAAGAGAACTTATTATAAATTGTCCCTCCATCCGAAGAAGATAAAGCTTGGTTTTGATAACCACGAAGTGCTACAGCTTCTCTACCGTCTAGACTGTAACTTCCTAAACCATCACCTCCAACAAAGAAACGCTCAAAAGGGATTACTCCTCTATTTTGATTATAAGCTCCTAAAAACCCAAATTCAACACTTGGCCTAAGGACTAATTTATCTACTAATTTTGTATACCAATCACCTCTAAATTTAATTTTATAAAACTCTAGCCATTTGTAACGTTCTTGATCAATTTCACTAACTCTATTTGCTGCTTGTGATCTTAAAAGTGAGTTAGCATCAGAATCGTTTGCAATATCTGCATTGGTGTCTCTTTCCTCTTTTAAAGCATCATAATCTGTACTACTAAATAATGAATAAGGTAAAGACAACTTAGCTGTTGCTGTAAAACTAGATCCACCCATTGGAAAAATTGGATCATTAAATGTATTATTTCTACTTAAACCTAAAGTATATGACAAGTTATTAGAGTAACCATCACCAAACGTGAATAATCCAGTTTGATAATTTTTTAAGTTATAATGCTGAAAACTAACCGCTTGAGATAATGTAAAATAATCATCTGGAATAGATAAACGTTTAGCAAGACCAACTGTAATACCTGTGATATTAAAACGTTTGTCTTTATCTGCATTACCAGTAGTTGCATCAAATAAAAACTGTTTGGTTTGAGAAATAGACGTTGAAAATTGTACTGGCTTTTTACCTCCTAGCCAAGGTTCTGAAAAAGAAAAGCTGTAGGTTTGAAAAAATCTACTAGCTTGTAAACGTAATGCTAGCTTTTGACCATCACCCATAGGAACAGGAGTGTAAGCATCTTTTTTAAATAAATCTTTTATTGAAAAGTTATTAAATGACAATCCTAAAGTACCAATAAAACCACCTCCACCATAACCACCTTGTAGTTCGATTTGGCTAGATCCAGACTCTACTAAAGCATATTCCATATCAATAGAACCTTCTTCTGGATTTGGATTTTTAAAATTTGGTGTTAATTGCTCAGCATCAAAGAAACCTAACTGACTTAATTCTCTAATTGTTCTAACAACGTTTTCTTTACTATATAAATCTCCTGGTCTTGTTCTGATCTCACGGTAAATAACGTGGTCATTAGTCTTTTGATTACCTGTAACTGTTACTTTGTTAAAATAAACTGGTTTACCTTCAGATATTCTAATCTCCATATCAATAACATTACCATCTGCATTTACCTCTACCGGATTAATTGTAGAAAACAAATAACCATTATTTTGGTATAAATTAGTGATATCTTCTCCATCAGGTCTAGTTTCATCTGCAATACGTTTTTGAAGTTCGATACCATTATATGTATCTCCTTTATTTATACGTAATAATCTTTTTAAAACTTCATCAGAGTAAACTGTGTTACCAATAAAAGTGATATCTCCATAAGTATATTTTTCTCCTTCTTCAACAGCTATATTTAGAGATACTGTTTTGTCATTATTGTTAATTAGAGTATCTGCAACAATTCTAGCATCTCTATACCCTATTTCTTTGTATTTATCAACCACACTTGAAAGATCCTCTTTAAAATCAGCTTCAATAAATTTAGAACGTTTTAATATTCTGATAGGGTTAATTTTTTTAGTGTTTTTCATTGCTTTTCTAAGCTTTTTATCGCTTAAAACAGTGTTACCTTCAAAATCAATATTCTTAACTTTTACTTTCTCTCCTTTATCAATTGCAACAATCATATTAACAAAAGGCTTATCAATAGTATCATTAGCTACATCAAAAGTATTTACTTTTACATCAGCATTAAGAAAACCGTTTTTCTTATACTTATTCTCTAAGTAATTTTGAGTAGTAGTAATTAAATTCTCTGTTACTTTTGCGCCTTTTTGAAGCTTATTCTCTTTTAGAATAGTTTCGTGTTTACCTTTCTTAACTCCTGTTATTTTAACTTCTTTTAATTCTGGTAAATCTGATAATCTAATTTCTAGAAAAGCGCTATCTCCTTCTACTTTTAATAGATACATTTCTATATCACTAAAAAGATTTGATTTCCAAAGTTTTTTAATTGCATTACTAACTTCTTCTCCTGGAACCATTATTTCGGTACCTTTTCTTAATCCAGAATAAGTAATGATGGTTTGCTCACTAAAGTTTGTGTTTCCTTTAACTGTGATTTCAGCAATTGTGTATTTTTTACCGTCTTCGTAATTTAAATCTTGAGCGCTTATTGTTATTGTGCTTAAAAAAGCAATGACAAACAATGTGTAGTTTAATAATGTTTTCAATGGTAATTGTTTAGCTAATTTGTTCACTGGTTTTCCCAAATCGTCGTTCTCTTTTTTGATATTCAATAATAGCCTCATATAGGTGTTGCTTTGTAAAGTCTGGCCAAAGTACTTTTGTAAAGTACAATTCTGCATAAGCTATTTGCCATAACAAAAAGTTACTAATGCGTTGCTCTCCACTTGTTCTTATAAGTAAATCTACATCTGGTAAACTTTGCGTGTAAAGATGTGCATTAAATACGGTTTCGTCAATTTTTTCTGTAGAAATTATATTATTTTTAACTTTAGTACTGATTTCTTTAACAGCATTTAATAGCTCCTCTCTTGACCCATAGCTTAAGGCTAAAGTAAGATTCATGTGCGTATTTTCCTTAGTTAAATCAATAACCTCTTGTAACTCTTTGTATACTTTTTTGGGTAAAGATTTTAGGTTTCCAATAGCATTTAATTTAATGTTATTGTCACGAAGTGTTTTGATTTCTTTTTTTAATGAAGCGACTAAAAGTCTCATTAATGTATCTACTTCTAATTTAGGACGTTTCCAGTTTTCAGTAGAAAATGCATACAACGTTAAATTTTTAACGCCTAATTCTGCGCAAGCCTCTACTGTATGACGTACAGATTTTGTACCATTTTCGTGTCCAAAAGCACGTAACATTCCTTTTTGTTTTGCCCAACGACCATTACCGTCCATTATTATGGCGATATGCTCTGGCAAGTTTTGTTTTTGTATGTGGTTTAATAAATCCAATTTAATATCCGCAATAACATGGGTTTTTCCCAAAGGTATATGTTAAAGTAATACCAGTAAAGGTATACCAATCATTATTATTTAAATTACCGAAACTTAAACTTTCTAATTCAGAATTATCAGGAACACTTCCATCTAACTCATCAGAAAAAATATAACGTGCTCCGACTTCTAATGCTAGTACAAAACTAGGAGAAATCGTGGCTTTGTAACCCAAAACTATTGGAATACCTATAGCTATACTATTAGAATCTTCAGATTGTATTTCGCCTAAATTATTATAATAAAAATTATCATGTTGTGTTGCTGTTACGCCAGTGAATATATATGGTGTAGATACAAAACCGCCTTGATGTAAATTAAAATCAAAAAAAGTGAACTCGATTCCTGCAGCTAACTCAATGATTTGATTGCTAAATTCTAAACCTCTTATTTGTCTACTTGGATCGTCAGAGTTTTTATCTATCCCTTCTAGTTCTGAAAAAGTTAATGATATTCTATAAGAATGTCTTGTGCTTCGGTTCCATTTATAAATGGCACCAATAGCTAATTGGCTAGGTGCAATATAATCTGTAGCACCTACATCTCCAATAAAATTAGAACCACCCAAATACAACCCAAATTCGTTGATTTGTGCACTACTAAATTGCATGCAAAAAAATGTTAGTACTAAAAGTGTTAACTGCTTCATAAATATTCAAAGTTTGCAAATATAATAAATAAGATTAGCCTATAACAATTTGATTGAAATAGTTACACTTTTAAACAGATTTAACAGGGTTTTATTGTTTTAATTACGCTTGTCTTCTCCCCAAAGTAGCTTTTTGCGCAAAGTATCAAGAAAAGTTTCGTTTTTAAAGACCATCATTTTTATAGTAAATGGTGTTTTTTTTATAGTGATAGTTGTTTTATTTGTTAAAGTTGCAATTCTAGAGTCCATAGAAACTAAGTGTTGTTTTTCTCTACCATCAACTTTTAAAGTTATAACAGTTGTATCTTCTATAACTAAAGGTCTTGCACTTAAATTATGAGGTGCTATTGGTGTTAACACTAAACTTGCTGCATTGGGTGTTATAACTGGACCACCACAACTTAATGAGTACCCTGTAGACCCTGTAGGTGTAGATATTATCAAACCATCACTCCAATAACTGGTAAGATATTCTCCATTAAGTTCGGTTTCAACCGTAATCATGGACGTTGTATTTTTTCGACTTACAGCAATTTCATTTAAAGCAAAATTACATCTATTTATTTCAGCATTATCTTCAGAGCTTTCAATAGTTAATAAACTGCGTTCTGAAATAGAATACTGCTTGTTAATTATATTATCAATAGCATCCTCAATCTCGTCATGCTGTATGGTTGCCAAAAAACCTAGTCTTCCTGTATTAATACCTACAATTGGAATATTTAAGTCTTTAACCAATGTAATGGCTCTTAATATTGTACCATCACCTCCAATACTTACTAAAAAATCAAAACTAGTATCTAATAAAGAAAAAGTATTATACTCCGTTTTTATTTTAGGCAAAATGCCTTTATAAAAATTAGCTTCAATTACTATTTCAATATTTCTTTTTTGAAGTACCTCTAACAAAACCTCCAAAGAGGCTAATGGTTTTTTTTTCTGAAATTGACTATATATTGCAACTTTCATAATTACATGTCTAGATATTTATTTAAATAATCAGAGCGTTCTTTTAAACCATCTAAATAGCTATCTTCTTCATGACCAGATACAATATTATAGCTATAACGTCTAAAGGTTTGCATGACCTCGCTTAGTCCTACATTTCCGATTTTTAAGGTAATTTGAGCTACATCATTTTCTATTTTAGAAATAAAAGCTCCGTATAATTTACCATCGTTGCTTTCAACAATCTGACTAACTTCACTAAAGCTATAATCTTGCAATCCTTTTTCAACAATTAAAATTGCTCCATTTTCAGAGAAAAAAGGTGTTTCATTAAACAATCCTATAATATCATTTAGCTCATAATAGCCAAGATATTTGTTTCTTTCATTTAAAACAGGCATTATATTGGTAGCGTTTTGTGCAAAAGCCTCCAAAACATCTAACCAGTTTGCCTCTTCTCTTACAAAAAAACCTTCAATAGCATAACTACAATCAGAAATCACTTGTACTTTTTGAAAACAATGTGCATCATTCTCTGACACGCATCCTAAGTAGACATCAGCTTCGTTTTTAATAGGAATATGAGAATATGTTAGTTGATTAAACAGTAATTGCAAATCACTTACAACACTTGTGTTAAGTAGTGGTTTAATATCGTTTATTATGTAATCAGAAAGGTTCATTTTATAAAAACTTTTGTTTGTGCAAATTAATTAAATTTTAGCACAAAAAGCCTCTTATACTTTGTATTTTTGTGTTTTAAATTATTGCATGTTATGACAAAATTAAGCGTAAATATTAACAAAATAGCAACTTTAAGAAACTCTCGTGGTGGTGACACACCTAACGTCGTTCAGTTTGCAAAAGACGTACAACGTTTTGGAGCACAAGGTGTGACAATACACCCAAGACCAGACGAACGTCATATTAAATACCAAGATGCTTACGATTTAAAACCAGAAGTGTATACTGAGTATAATATTGAAGGGAATCCAATTCCTAAATTTATGGAAATGGTATTAAAAATCCAACCTACCCAAGTCACCTTAGTACCAGACAGTATTGATACTTTAACTAGTAATGCAGGTTGGGACACGATTAAAAATAAAGGTTTTTTAGTAGACGTTATTTCTGAGTTTAAAAAGAAAGGCATACGTACATCAATATTTGTAGATCCAGATTTAAACCAAATTGAAGGTGCTAAAGCAACAGGAACAGATAGAATTGAATTGTATACTGAAGCTTTTGCTCACCAATATAATTTAGGTAATCAAAAAGCAATATTACCTTACGCAGAATGTGCCAAACTAGCTAATAATTTAGGGCTTGGTGTAAATGCTGGACACGATTTATCTCTAGATAACATCCAATTTTTTAAACAAAACATACCAGACCTTTTAGAAGTTTCTATTGGACATGCTTTAATATCTGAAAGTTTATATTTAGGTATTGAAAACGTAGTAAATATGTATAAAAACAAACTAAAATAATTATTATGCTTTTACATTCTAATATTTTAGGCGAAGGTAAGCCCTTTATAATTTTACATGGCTTTTTGGGCATGAGTGATAATTGGAAAACCTTAGGTAATCAATTTGCTGAAGATTTTCAAGTTCATTTAGTAGACCAACGTAATCATGGTAGAAGTTTTCATGACAATGCGTTTTATTACGAAGCTTTAGCAGAAGATTTAAAACACTATTTTGATTATCATAACATAAAAGACGCTATACTTTTAGGTCATTCAATGGGAGGAAAAACTGCTATGCTGTTTTCAACATTGTATCCAGAATTAGTTAGCAAACTTATTGTTGCTGACATTTCTCCAAGATTCTACCCAATACACCATGATGCTATTTTAGAAGGTTTAAATAGCTTAGATTTTTCAACTTTAAAAAGTCGTGGTCAAGCCGATAAACAATTAGCCAATTATGTATCTGATTTAGGCACAAGACAATTTTTATTAAAAAACTTATATTGGGTAGAAAAAGGTCAATTAGGTATTAGACTAAACCTACAAGCATTAACAGATAATGTTTCTGAAGTTGGCGAAGCTTTACCATTACATGCTAAATTTGAAGAAGACACATTATTTTTAAGAGGAGATAAAAGCGAATATATTGGTAATCAAGATGAAGCTTTAATAATAAACCATTTCCCTAAAGCTAATATTATAACCATATCTAATGCTGGACATTGGTTACATGCAGAAAACCCTAAAGAATTTTACGATGCTGTAACAAATTTTGTAAATTAAAGTCTAATAAATAAAAAACTATTATGAATTTAATTATAAGATTACTTATTAACGCTATAGCTGTATTTGCTTTAGCACACGTATTAAATGGTGTGTATTTAGATAATTACGTTACAGCTATTATTGTTGCAATAGTACTATCTATTTTAAACCTAATTGTAAAACCTATTTTAGTAGTATTAACATTACCAATTACAATACTAACCTTAGGGCTATTTCTATTTGTTGTCAATGGATTAATGATATTATTAGCCGATAAATTTATTGATGGATTTGCAGTTTCAAGTATCTGGACTGCAATTTTATTTAGTATTTTATTATCTATTTTACAATGGTTATTGCAATCCTTTATAAAGACAGATACCAAAACTAAGTAACACTTAAAAATAGTCTGTTACACAAGACGTTAAAAACTTTGTAATACTGTAAAAAAGTAGTACTTTTGCACACCTTTTTAACAGAAAAAATCAAAATAAAAGCTTGCTTTATAAAATTCTGTTAGATAATTTCCTCATAAATACTTGAGGATATTAAAACTAGTGTTAATTGCCCAATTGGGCTTTATATCATATATAATGAATATTACAAGAGAAAACATTGATGCATTAAATGCTGTAGTAAAAGTAGACATCGTTAAAGAAGATTATAACGATAAAGTTGAAAAAATCTTAGTAGATTACAAAAAAACAGCAAACATCCCAGGATTTAGAAAAGGTCATGTACCAATGGGAATGGTAAAAAAACAATATGGTAAAGCTGTATTAGTTGATGAGGTAAATAAATTACTTCAAGATGCATTAAACAAGTATTTAACTGAAGAAAAAATAGACGTTTTAGGGCAACCATTACCTAAACAACAAGACGAAATAAACTGGGATTCCGATTCTTTTTCTTTTGAATTTGAATTAGGTCTTGCTCCAGAATTTAGCGTAGATTTAAATAGTAAAAAAGCAATCACTCATTACAACATCGTTGCTGATGACAAAATGATTGACGAGCAAATTGAGCGTATCCAAAACCAATACGGTAAAATCACTTCAGAAACTGAAGTTAAAAAGGATAGCGAAATTACTGGTACTTTTAAAAACGAGGACAAAGAAATTGACAATACTGTTACAATTACTTTAGACAAGTTTAAAGGTAAAGCTACTGAAAAGAAATTTATTGGTGCTAAACCAGGAGACGTCATTACTTTAAAAACTAAAGGACTTTACGAAGATGATCATGAATTAATGAATGCATTAAAAATACAACACGATGATGCACATGGTTTAGATATTGAAGTAACTTTTACAATCAACGAAGTTAACAGTCGTGAAGCTGCTGACTTAGATCAAGAGTTATTTGATAAATTATTTGGTAAAGACGTCGTAAAATCTGCTTCAGAATTAAAAGCTAAAATTAAAGAAGATGCAGAAAAGCAATTTGTACAGCAATCTGATCAAAAGCTTTTAAATGATGTTACAGAACATTTAGTAGACAACACTAAATTTGATTTACCAGCAGAATTCCTAACTAAATGGATGCAAGTTGCAGGTGAAAAAGAAATGGATGAAGCAACTGCTAAAGAAGAATACGAAAAATCAGAAAAAAGCTTACGTTACCAATTAATTGAAGGTAAATTAATGCAAGACAATGATCTTAAAGTAGACTTTGAAGACGTTAAAACTAACGCTAAAAACATGATCAAAATGCAAATGGCACAATTTGGTCAATTAAATCCTTCTGAAAAAGAATTAGATGATATCGCTGCACGTGTTTTAGGAAACCAAGACGAAGTTAGACGTATTTCTGAACAAGTAGTAAGTCAAAAATTACTAGATCTTTATAAAGAAAAAGCAAACATCAAAGCAAAAGAAATGTCATATGATGCTTTTGTAAAAGAGGTGTATGGTGATAAAGCATAAATTACGTGATGGATTTTTATCAATTTGATAAGATTCTATTGGCAGTGGTTTAACAAAATAATCATTATCTTTAGGCGTTGTTTAGCAAGACTAAACAACGCCTAATTTTTTCAATAAAAATAACATTTATTCAAACTATGGATTACGGAAAAGAATTCGAAAAATTTGCTATAAAAGACCAAGGTATAAGTAGTACATATTACAACAAAATAATTAGTAGTATGTATCCTACTAACTTAACACCTAACATTATTGAAGAGCGTCAAATGAACATTGCAATCTTTGATGTGTTTTCTCGTTTAATGATGGATCGTATTATATTTTTAGGAACAGGAATTAACGACCAAGTTGCTAATATCATACAAGCACAATTATTGTTTTTAGAAAGTACAGACGCAAATAAAGACATCCAGATATACATAAACTCTCCAGGAGGAAGTGTATACGCAGGATTAGGTATTTATGATACAATGCAGTTTATTAAACCTGACGTTGCTACAATTTGTACTGGTATGGCAGCATCAATGGGAGCTGTATTATTATGTGCAGGAGAAAAAGGAAAACGTAGTGGTTTAACACACTCTAGAGTAATGATACACCAACCATTAGGAGGTGCTCAAGGTCAAGCTAGTGATATTGAAATTACTGCAAGAGAAATCTTGATACTTAAAGAAGAACTTTACAAAATTATAAGTAAGCACTCTGGTCAAGATTACGATAAAGTATACAATGATAGTGACAGAGATTACTGGATGAAAGCTGATAAAGCTAAAGAATACGGAATGATTGACGAGATTTTAGCTCGAAAGTAATAATTATAAAATTTACTAGTGATGCCATTAACAGGATTACTATCTATTATATTAATCCTGTTAACTTCACTTTATTAATACAAAAAAATGGCAAAAGAAGAATTAGAATGTTCATTTTGTGGTAGAAAAAAGCCAGAAACCAATTTATTAATTGCAGGTTTAGATGCGCACATATGTGACAGATGTATACAACAAGCGCATGGTATTGTTATAGAAGAATCTAAAGAAGAAGAATCTAATGATCTGTCTGCCGAGTTAACACTAAAAAAACCACAAAAAATAAAAGCATTCTTAGACGAATATATTATTGGCCAAGAATACACTAAAAAAGTAATGTCTGTAGCTGTATACAACCACTACAAACGTTTACTTCAACCACCAAGTAATGATGATATAGAGATTCAAAAATCAAATATTGTTATGGTTGGTCAAACTGGTACAGGTAAAACATTAATGGCTAAAACCATTGCTAAGATGTTAAATGTACCTTTAGCAATTGTTGATGCTACAGTATTAACAGAAGCTGGTTATGTTGGTGAGGATGTAGAAAGTATTTTAACACGCTTATTACAAGCTGCAGATTACAATTTAGACAAAGCTCAAAAAGGAATTGTTTTTATTGACGAAATCGATAAAATCGCACGTAAAAGTGACAACCCATCAATCACAAGAGATGTTTCTGGTGAAGGTGTACAACAAGCCTTACTAAAATTATTAGAAGGTACCGTAGTTAACGTTCCGCCTAAAGGTGGTCGTAAACATCCAGATCAAAAATTTATTGAAGTAAATACTGAAAACATCTTATTTATTGCTGGTGGAGCTTTTGATGGTATTGAGCGCGTAATTTCTAAACGATTAAACATGCAAGCTGTTGGTTATAGCGCTTCTATAAAAGAAGACGTTGTAGACCATGACAACTTATTACAATATATTATACCTAAAGATTTAAAAGACTTTGGACTAATACCAGAAATTATTGGACGTTTACCTGTATTAACTTACATGGATCCTTTAGATGGCAAAACACTTAGAGCAATCTTAACCGAACCTAAAAACGCTATTATCAAACAATACAAAAAGTTGTTTGAAATGGATGAAATAGAATTAAGTATCACAGATGGTGCTTTAGAATTTATTGTTCAAAAGGCTATAGAATACAAATTGGGAGCACGTGGTTTACGAAGTCTTTGCGAAGAAATATTGACTGACGCAATGTTTGAGTTACCAGGAAGCGAGACAAAGAAACTTAGCGTAACTAAATCTTATGCAGAACAAAAACTAAGTAAGACCACTATAAAAAAGTTAAAAGCTGTGTCTTAATCATAAAATCAGATTACATAAAAAACCACTTTAAACTTTAGTTTAAAGTGGTTTTTTTGATTAATTATAATATGACTCTCCCCAAAGTCAAACTAATAGCACTACCAATATACGTAATATATAACTGATTTACAAATAATTACAACTATTTCACCCTGTTAAACTATAAGAGATTAATTCTTTTAGACTATCTATTTAAAATCAATAGCTCGTCTAAATACTGACGTGTATTAGACAACCTAGGGACTTTATGCTGACCTCCAAGCTTATTGTTTTGTTTCAACCAATCATAAAACAACTGCTCTCTAGCAATGTGTATGGTTGGCTTATTTAACGTCATATTATTATAACGTTTAGCTTCGTAATCAGAATTTAAACTTTTAAGTGCGTTATCAAACAATTCATTAAAATAATTAATGTCTTCAGGAGGTGTTTTAAACTCGATTAACCACTCATGAGCACCTTTTTCTTTACCTTCCATAAATATTGGTGCAGCAGTGTAGTCTACAATTTCTGAACTTGTTTTAATACATACTTTTTTTAAGGCATCCTCAGCATTTTCAATAATCAATTCTTCACCAAAAACATTAATATGATGTTTTGTACGTCCTGAAACTTTTATACGATAAGGACTAATAGATACAAACCTGATGGTATCACCAATCATATAACGCCAAAGACCTGCGTTAGTGGTTATAATAACAGCATAATTTTTATTTAACTGTACTTCGCTTAACGGAATTACTTTTTGATTTTTAGTTCCGTAAGTATCCATTGGTATAAACTCATAAAAAATACCATAATCCAACATTAATAATAAATCACCTGTGTAATTTTGATCTTGGATAGCAAAAAAACCTTCTGAAGCATTATAAATTTCATAATACTTAAAATCCTTTTTAGGTAAAACATTTCGGTATTGCTCTATGTAAGGATTAAAGCTTACTCCTCCATGAAAATAAACTTCTAGATTTGGCCAAATATCAAACAAACTTGATTTATCGGTTTGTTCCAACACGTTATTAAGCAACACTAACATCCAACTTGGTACTCCAGCAAGACTGGTTACGTTTTCATTAATTGTTTCGTTAACAATAGCAGCCATTTTAGTTTCCCACTCACTCATTAAACTAACCTTACTACTAGGTGTACTACTATATTCTGCCCAAAAAGGCATATTGTCTATTAGTATCGCACTTAAATCTCCAAAAACAGTTCCGTTTTGTTTGTAAAGTTCTTTACTTCCACCAAGCCTAAGACTTTTACCTGTAAACAACTGTGAGTCCTCGTTATTATTTAAATACATACACAATAAATCTTTACTAGCTGCATAATGACAATCTTCTAAACTGTCACTACTAACTGGTATAAATTTACTTTTTGCACTTGTTGTACCACTAGATTTAGCAAACCATTTTATTGGTTTTGGCCAAAATATATTGTGTTCGCCACGTCGTGCGCGCTCAATATTATCATGTACATCTTCATAGGTGCAAATTGGAACACGATCTGCAAAAGTTGCATAATTTTTAATAGAAGAAAACTGGTGCTGTTTACCAATTTCGGTATCCTTTGCAATATCTAATAAGCTAAATAAAAGTTCTTGTTGCACCTCGTTTGGGTACTTTAAAAACAATTCTATTTGATGAAAACGTTTTTTCAAAAACCAAGATGCAATAGAATTTACAAGAGGTATTGGCATAGTTATTTGTATCTTTAAGTTTTAAAAATAATACTTTTTTTTATGACCTACCAAGGTGTGTTAACAAAAATGCAAACCGAGTTTTCTAAACCCATTAACTACTATTTGGTGTTTAAAAACGACTTTATAAATTTTAACCAATTACTAAACAAAACCTTAACTATTAATTTTGTGGGTTACGAGTGTTTAAATTGCCATTTAGATAAGCCTATTTACAGACAAGGGTTTTGTAAAAGTTGCTTTTTTGATGTACCACAAGCAGCAGATTGGATCATGAAACCAGAATTAAGCAAAGCGCATTTGGATATTGAAGATCGTGATTTAGCCTATGAAAAACAAGCACAATTACAACCTCATATAGTCTATTTAGCTAATTCTAGCAATGTAAAAGTGGGTGTAACTAGAAAAGGTCAAGTCCCAACACGTTGGATAGACCAAGGTGCACATGAAGCTATTGAGATTGTTGAAGTACCAAACCGTTATCTAGCTGGTATTACTGAAGTTGCTTTAAAAGACCACGTTGGTGACAAAACCAATTGGAGAACCATGCTTAAAAATGAAATTAAAGACGAAAACTTAATTGAATGGAGAGATAAATTAAAGCCATTTATACCTGAGGAAGCTATGCAGTTTTTTATTGAGGATAACGAAGAAACAACTATTGAGTTTCCGGTGTTACAATATCCTAAAAAACCTAAATCTTTAAACTTTAAAAAAACCGCAAATTATACTGGAGTTTTAAAAGGTATTAAAGGTCAATATTTAATTTTTGAAGATGATACTGTTTGTAATATAAGAAGTAACGAAGGTATTGTTGTTAGTATAAATATCTTGTAATTAAGGTGTATTAATTACGACTTAGTCTACGTGACTACATTAATATTTGTTTACAATGCCAAATCTGGTTTAAAAAACTTAGCAATAGATATTGCGCATAAATTATTTAGCCCTAAAACATATGCTTGTAGTTTATGCGCTTTGACTTTTGATACTTTTAGAGAGAATACTATTTGGAAAGATTTTAGAAAACGAACTGCTTTAAATATTGAGTTTTTACATAGTGATGAGTTTGAGAAAAGATTTAACAACAAATCTTATAACTATCCTATTATACTAAGTCAAAACAAGACGACGTTGTCAACTTTTTTATCGTCTACAAAAATTGAAGCGTTAACTTCTGTTGAGGAACTTATCCTTACTATTGAATCTAACTCTTGCTACATGTTGCGTTAGCGGTAGAAATGGCATCCTTTTTTTGCTGCCATATATGGCAAAAAAAGATATAATGGATAACGCGACCCTTGTGGTAACGCCCAAATATTATTTAAACCAACCTGAATATTTAACGTAATTATCTGCAATACGATTGATCTCTCCATTTATTAGTTCTTTACTAATATCTTTTACTTTCTTTGCTGGTACGCCTGCATAAATACTACCAGACTCTACAACCGTATTTTGGGTTACAACAGCTCCTGCTGCAATTATACTATTACTTTCTACAACGCAATTATCCATTACAATACTACCCATACCTATTAAAACATTATCATTAATGGTACAACCATGGACTATTGCATTGTGTCCAATGGACACATTATCACCTATTATGGTTGGGTGTTTTTGATAGGTACAATGGATTACTGCTCCATCTTGAACGTTAACTTTATCGCCTAATTTTATATAATTGACGTCTCCACGTAATACAGCATTAAACCAGATACTACATTGTTGTCCGATTTGCACGTCTCCTACAATGGTAGCGTTTTCTGCAATATAGCAGTCTTCTGATATTTGAGGTGATTTACCGTTTACTGGCTTTATTATTGGCATACTTTTAGTTTTGTTTAGTTAAAATAAGATAATAAATCAGACTTTTTGGATGCTGATACCATGATTTGTTTTTGGTTGCTTAATATAACACTTCCGCCTTTACCTTTTACGTACTTTATAACTTCGGATACGTTTACTAAATAACTTTTGTGTACACGTGCAAATCCTGATGGTGTTAGAGCATCTTCAAAATATTTTAATGTTTTACTAACTAGCTTTTTTTTGTCGTTTTTTAAATAAATTTCAGTGTAATTATCGTCTGCCTTGCAATACAAAATATCTGTGGTATTTAAGACTTCAAATCCATCTTGTTGCGGAATAGTTATTTTACCTGCTACTGTATTTGTTTTTGGTATTAATACCTGGTCTTGTAAGACGTCTTCTTTTGACTTAATTTCGGAAACATAGTCTACAGCTTTAATTAACTCGTCTATGTCAATAGGCTTCATTAGATAATAGGATGCGTGAGCATTTAAAGCATCCACAGCGTAATTATTATAAGCTGTTACAAATATGGTTTCAAAATCGCGATTACCGACTTTATCTAATAGGTCAAATGCATTTCCGTAAGGCATCTCTACATCTAAAAAAACCAAATCTAACTCTAAAGTACGTATTAACTCTAAGGCTTGATTAATGTTTTCGGCTTCGCCTAAAAGCTCTACTTTTGGACAGTATTTGGTTAGGTAGTTTTTTAATATGGCTCTGCTTTGTGCTTCGTCCTCAACTAATATTGCTTTTAATGTCATGATTAATCTTTCTTTATAGTTACTACGACTTTGGTCCCAACATCACCTTCTGTGCTATTGTCATCAATAAAAACATCTACTTTGTCTTTATACATTTGGTTTAAAATAGACACTCGTTTTTTGATATTACCTAATCCTTTAGAGTTATGTTTTTGCTGATTTTCGGTCTTTAATTGTTTAGATTTTTTGCGTCCAATACCATTATCTGCAATAGTTATTGTTATGACACCTATTTGCTTTTTGGTTATTGATATATCTAATAATCCCATCTCTTTTTTATAACGTAAGCCATGCCAAACTGCATTTTCAATATAAGGTTGTAACAACATTGGTGGAATTTTATAGGCTTCGATATCAATATTTTTATCTACGTTTATTTGAAATTCAAACTTATCTTTAAACCTGAAATGTTCTAGTTTTGTATATAATTGAATTAACTCAATTTCTTTTTGTAGCGGAATAAAATCTTCTTCAGAGTTTTCTAAAACTGCACGCATGAGTTTAGAAAAATCTGAAAGATATTTGTTTGCTGTACGCTCATCATTTGTAGCAATAAAACTGTTAACCGAGTTTAATGCATTGAAAATAAAATGCGGATTCATTTGACTACGTAATGACTTTAATGCTAGCAAATTGTTAGCTAATTTTTGCTGTTTAATATACTTGTACATTAAATAAGCTGTTAAAGCTAACAGGAATAATCCTCCAATTAATGAATAAATTATTAACTGCTGCCTTTTATTTTTTTCTTCTGAAAGTGCAACTTGACTTAAAGTTAATTTACGGTCTGTTTCAAGGGTTGTTATCCTATTTTGTTTTTCTGCTATGCTTTTATTAAATCGTGCTGCTTGTGATATTTCTTGCTCTTTTTTAATATAAAGCTGATCAACGGTTTTGACATATTCTTCAAAGATTTTTTTAGCTTCGGTAAAATTACCAGACTCCACGTAAGCATCTGTCAACTTTTTGGTGGCATCTTTTTTTACAATTAAATCTTCTTTTACATCTGCTTCTTCAATACTTTTTTCTAAATACGGAATGGCTTCATTGTATTCTTTTTGAAGAAAATAAGCATTACCAATTTTATAATTTTGCTTCTGTTTGGTTAAACTACTTTCGTTTGAAATGATTGAGTCTTTTTCGATTATATCAATATCATTGATAATATCTTTTCTCATTTTAATCTCTTCACTATATGAACGTTTTTCGTTTTGAAAATCTGCAAATTTTATTTTTTGTTCAACCTCTCTTGTTTTATTTTCTTGAGCTGCAAGTGCAACTGAATTTTCAAGTAAAACCTCTGCTTTACGTTTTTTTCCTTCAGAAGTATATACTTGACCTAGTTTAGAGTTAAGGTCTGTAACTTTACGCTTAATATTGTTTACTTCTGCAATCTCTAATCCTTTTTTATAAGCGGTTTCAGCTTTAGTGTTTTGTTTAATAGCTACGTAGACATCTCCCAAACCTTCATTACGTATTACATTTTGCCAATTGGATAAATCTGGAGACTTTAAACTATTATATAACGCTAAACTTTCTTGATAGTTTTTGTTATGGTAAAAGGCTTTTGCTAATTTTAATTGGACGTCTTTTGAGTTGACATTTTTAATACTTATCCTGTAGTTTGTTACAGCAAGATCATACTGTTTCCAGTGCATATACACATCTGCTAAAACCTCAAAGGCTTCTGCGTTTTGTTTAACCGAATTGCTTTTAGGAATACTCTCTGTTATAAATTGAATGCTTTTTTCGGCTGATATTTTTTTATAAAAGAGCGCTGAATCTATAATACTTTCAAACGAATGGACTTTACTTTGTTTTGTTTTATAAGACACACCTTTTATTAAAGATTGCACCTCTACTTTGATATCGTCATCCGACTTAACGGTATAATAAATGGTTTCAAAATCTTTATGACTAATCATAATTTCGTCACCAATCTTAACATTAATTCTAAAATCACCACTTAAACTAGTACTTGTGTAAGAGCCACCATTAACTTGTACATTAACGTTTGATATTGGGTCAAAGCTATCCTTATCTATAACCTCTCCCTTTACTGTAAAAGTAGCTTCTTTTTTACTTTCTAAATTTTGCTGAGCATTAATTGTATTACAATACACAAAACATAAAATGCAGATTAATATTAATTTGAAATTTTTCATTAATAAGTTTTATAAAACATAAACTTACGTACTTTAACCCATTAATTAAAATGCAGGTTTTAGCTATTTATAATTAAACTAGTCAAAACTACTGACTTTACTAATTTACAATACAGACATACTAAGCCATACAGCTATTACACTCATTGTAGTTTTTAAATCAATAAAGTTGCGGTTAGGTTTACTTAAATTAAAACTAAATTTATCATGAAACAAACCAAGCTATTTTTATTATTTCTAATTATTACTTTAAATGCTTTTTCACAGCATAAAGGTAACTACAATCAAACTTTATCTAGACAAAATATTGCTACTGGCAACGCCATAGTATATGGTAACACTCCCAAACATATTACTCCAAAATTAAATCCAAGCAGTACTATTGTTATTGATGTTAGAGCATTACAAAACGTAAAAGCAACCTCGTATACTGCTGTTTTTAATGTATCTCAAATTGGTCAAACTGCAGAAATAACTAATCAATTAATGACTAAGCGTATCAATCTGATTAAAACTGAATTACTCCAATTTGGTATACTTGACAAGGATATTGCTATTGATGTTATCTCTTTTGTGCCTGTTTATGAAGTAGAAGTCACCAAAAAACTATTTAGCAAAACATATACGGAAGTTCCTAAGGGTTTTGAGCTACAACAAAACATCCATATTAAATTTAATAATACACGACAATTTGAAAACATATTAACTGCATGTACAAAAAATGAAATTTATAACTTAGTAAAAGTGGATTATTTTATAGATAATATAGCTCAAGTCTATAAAAATCTTCAAACAGAATTATTAGCTTTAATTGATGATAAAAAAAAGTATTATACCCTTTTAGGTTTTAACCTTTCTGAATACCATGTTATGATGGCAGATCAAAAATATTGTTACTTCCCTAAAGATTTTTATCAAAGCTATCAAGCATTTAATAGTATTTCATTTCAAGCATTAAAACAAGATAAAGGAGTAACCGAAGCTAAAAAGCAAACCTCATATTACTATCAGCCTTTAACCTATGAAAATTATGATGTAGTAATAAACCCTTCTATTTTACAACCTGTAGTACAGATTGTTATGGAAATAAAATTACAATTTACACCAAAGCCTAAAGCGCAAATAGTAGAACCAATAGTTAAAACAGAAATAAAACCAACCTATTACGTTATTTCTCCTAACGGAACCATTGATGTAAAAGAACTAAAAACACAATAGTTTTAGGCATAAAAAAGCCTCGATTAATCGAGGCTTTTTTATAAGATTTTAAAATAGACTAGTTAATTGCAGGACAATTACAGGTATATCTTTCTTTACCACAATTAAAGTTAAGCCCTAATGTTAATTGATGAAAACCACCATTATTAAACACCACAGAGTTTGACTGGTAACTGTAAGTATACGCAAACACAAAGTTATTAACCTCTACACCTAAAATTGGCGTTATATATTGTAATTTTTGACTACTTACACCTGTGCCATCAACAAATTCTGCTCCATCTAAACTACGTCTGTAAGATAATCCTCCCCAAACTTTACCAAAGTCAACAGACTTATATGCTTTAAGGTTAATATCAAAAGAAGCCTCTTCAGTAGCATCTCTGTACATAAACATCGCAGACGGTTCAAAAGACCAATCACTTCCGTAACTTCCAAAGGTATTTCCAACAGAGACTAAATACGTTCTTAAATTATCATAACTTAAACCTTGCTCATTAAAATTAACACCTTCATTGTTTAAAAGGTTTTTAACTGTAGCATGAGCATAAAAGTTATATAAAAAATAAGACATACCTAAATCTACATTAAAGTTAGTTGCCGACTGCTCTATACCAGCAATAATTGGATCAAATCCATCAGCTAGAAAAGAAGTTTCATCTAATTTATATTGTATTGCTCCAGCACTTAAACCAAATGATAACTGATTTAAATCTGTAGTACTTCTTGAAAACATTAAATGGTGTGCATAAGTAAAATACGCTCCTGTTTGAGAGTGGTAACCATTTTTATCACTATAAACAATGGCTCCAATACCAGAAGGACCATCACCAATACGACCATTAACACTAGCAGTCACCAATTTAGGCGCATCATCATCACCAAACCATTGTTGCCTACCAGTTATTCTAACCTTAGCACAATTTGCTGCACCAGCCATAGAAGGGTGAATTAAGTAATAGTTGTCCGTTAAATAATCAGAATATATAGGTAAACCCTCTTGGGCATTAACAAACTGTGATCCAAAAATTGTAACAACAGCTAATAAAAATATGTTTTTTAAATTCATAATTCTTTTTTCGAGGTAGGTTGGTTAGTTATATAAAAGCTAAACTATTAAATTAATAACTTGATTTTAACTTAAAAAGTATAAATAAAACTCAAATATATAAATTTAGAGCAAATAAATTCAATCCTAAAAGTTAAAGATTTAAATATAAATAGTTTTATAATACAAACCTTACATTTTGTAATAAACTCCTGATTCAGTAAAACATAAATATAATAGATATCTATTATTATGTTTAGTATTTTTGTAAAAAAAAAACAAAGATGAGTAATTTTAAAGTTTCAACACAAGAAACCTCAAATCCAGCCATATTAAAATTCGAATTAAACCAGTTTATTACTAAACATCAAAGTTTCGAATTTAATAACATAGACGACGCTAAAGACTCTCCTTTAGCGCAACAATTATTTTATCTACCCTTCGTTAAAAAAGTATATATCTCTAGTAATTTTATTGCTATAGAACGCTATAACATTGTACAATGGGATGATGTAAAACAAGAAGTGGCACAACAAATAGAAAGCTACTTAAATAACAATGGTGTTGTTGTCAATGAAAATGCTGAAACTAAAAAAGTTGCAGTTACCGTTTACACGGAAAGCACGCCAAACCCTTCAGTTTTAAAATTCGTAGCTAACAAAAAATTAGTAACTGCATCTTACGAGTTTACTTCAATCGAAACTGCAAAACCATCACCTATGGCTACGGAATTATTTCATTTTCCGTTTGTTAAAAGTGTCTTTTTTGACGAAAATTTTGTCTCAATAACAAAATATGATATTGCAGAGTGGAATGATATTTCTTTTGAGCTAAGAGAATTTATTAGAACATACATTGAAGACGCTAAAGAGATTGTTTCTCCAAATGCACCAGAAGTAGAAGAAAAAACTATCGAAAAAGTTGAAGCTCACTTTGAAACTCTTGATGACACCTCTAAACAAATTGTAAACATCCTAGAAGAGTATGTTAAACCAGCAGTTGCTAGTGATGGTGGAAACATTCAATTTGAGTCTTACGACGAAACTACTAAAACCGTAAAAGTTATTTTACAAGGCGCATGTAGTGGATGCCCTTCATCAACCTTTACATTAAAAAACGGAATTGAAAATATGCTAAAAGAAATGTTAGCAGGTAAAGTAAATTCAGTTGTTGCTATAAATGGTTAATTTAAACCAATAAATACTACCTTTTATCTGTTTTATTGTTCTAATTGAATTTGAAACTTACACGTTTCTAATTTAATATTCGTAATTTTAAAGGACAATCAATAATTTAAAACAAAATATTATGGCAGTATTAAAAGTAATTGAAGTATTATCAAACTCAGAAAAAAGCTGGGAAGACGCAACTAAAAAAGCAGTAAAGCACGCATCTAAAAGCGTTAAAAATATTAGATCTGTTTATGTACAAGATCAAAGTGCTAGTGTAAAAGATGACGAAGTAGTTGACTTTAGAGTTAACCTTAAAATCACC
>NZ_BCBW01000047.1:0-40846 GCF_001315805.1 Olleya sp. ITB9 | reverse complement strand
CATAACGTTCAGGCTTTTTTTGTATCACTATTAGTTTTAAAGCGTCTTATCGTTTTAAGGTAAAGTGGGCTTTAAATTGTTTTCTGGTGTTATTAGTGTCATTTGGTTCTCTGTAATCTACAGTAAACCAATAATCACTGGTTGGCATTGGGTTACCATTGTAGGTTCCATCCCATCCTGATCCGGTTGGACTTAACTGTTTTATTAGCTTTCCGTAACGATCAAATATGTAAATAACTGCATCTGGTTGATCTGAGATTCCGTAGATGTTCCATGTGTCATTAAACCCATCGTCGTTTGGTGTAAAGAAGTGTGGATAGTCCATGATTGATACTGGTACACTTCGCTCTCCACATCCGTTTATATCTCTTACTGTTATTATATGATCGCCTGCTCCTACATCTGTAAAGGTAAAGCTTCCGTTGTTTGGGATATTACTTTCCCATGGTCCATCGTCTAAACTAAATTCATATAGTGCTACCGTTCCGTTTCCTGTGGCTGTAACTTCTATGTTGTGAACATCTGCAAAGGCTTCTGTTAATAATTCATAGGTTACTGTTGGTGGCTCACTTTCTTCGACTATAGTCGTATCTGAGTTATTACATGTTGTGGTTACATTTGTTACTATAACTTCATAAGTACCTGCTTGGGTTGGCTCTAAACTGCTTCCTGTTTCTCCCGAAAGGGTTACTCCGTCTAATGACCACTCAAAGGTATATTGGGTTTCATCTAATCCTGTGTCTATGATTGGTGCGCTGACTACCTCTGATCCATTGGTATTGATACATAGTAAATAACTATCTTCTAAATCAAATTCTGGTAATGGATCGACTTCCAAGGTGATTTCAGCTGTATCGTAACAGATTGAACTGTCTACCATGGTTCCGGTTCCATCGTCTACCATGGTGTCGTTATCTACTCTTACATAAATTACCTGTGGGTTAACGATGTTTTCATACAATAATGGTAATGGATTGATTCCTGCATCTGCATCTGATTGTGACTCATAATAACTTACAATGTAGTTTAATGGATCTTGTCCGTCTAATACTTCTTCGTTTAAACTTTCTAAATCAAATTGTACACTATCATTGGTGGTGTCTCCATCGGTTTCCATATTATCATCACATTCTGAATAATCTAAGCTTTCCATGTCTGGATTGACTTGTGCTGCTTCTTGAACTTCTATCACAAACGTTGTTGTGGTATCACAACCAGTGATGGTATTAGTGATGTTTACATAAATGGTTTGTGGATTACTAGTATTAGTGTATGGACTAACTAAGTCATTCATTGATTGGTCTGCTTCTGCTTGTGTCTCATGATAAGTGACTGTAAAGAGGGTTGGATCTTGTCCGTTTAGGATTTCGTCCGTTTTACTCTCTAAATCAAATCCATATTGTCCGTCATTAAATAACTCGCAATAAATATAATCTGATATTGGCACTACTGCTGGTAATGGGTTGACCATGATATCAAAACTTACAATAGTGAAACATCCTGTTCCGCCTGTTCCTAAAGCATCTGATCCATTTGTTACACGTACATATATAGTTTGTGGTGTAATGGCTATGCCTGGATTGTTTGGATCTTCATTACTATGCATGGTTGGATCTACAATCTGATTGCTTCCCATTAAGGCATCGTCTAAGTCTGTGTAGTAACTTGCACTAACGTTAGCTTCGCCATTTATGGTTGCTACCTCGTTTGTGGTTAGATCAAAGATTTCAATTAAATCGTTTGGTCCGACTACATCTACATCATCACACAACACGATATTATCTGGGTTTGGTGCTGGTGTTGGGTTGGGTAATACACGTATGGTTAAGGTTGTGAATGAGAAACAACCTGTGTCGCCATCGGTAACACGTACATACACTGTTTGTGGATTGGCTGGATTGGTACCGACCATCATGTTAGTGTATTGCGTTGGGTCTGCTATAGCATTACTGTCTGCGGTAGCATCGGCTTGTGTTTCGTAATACGTCACGATCCAACTAGCATCTCCTGCTGTGATTTCATCATTTTTAACGGTTAAATCAAAAGTGGCTATCTCATCATTGTTTTCGTAATAATTAGCGTCTAACTCATCACAAATTGTTAATGGTGTTGGTTGTACGATTACTGGTGGAAATTCTACACTGATTATAAATTCGCCTGTGCTAACACATCCATTGGTATTGCTTACTAAACGTATATAAATAGTTTGTGGGTTGGTCGCGTTGGTATAGTTACCTGTGTTGACTATTGGACTACTTCCAGTGTCTGCATTGGCTTGTGTGGTGTGGTATGTTAGTGTGAAATCTGATGGGTTTTGAGTCCCTAAGATTTGAGGTGTCATTACCGTATCAAAATCAAATTGATTGAATCCATCGTCATTATCATCACAGACTACGTAATCGTCGATTGCTACTGGTACTACTGGTGAGGGTTGTACGTCTAATGGTAGTATAACGATAGTAAAACATCCTGTATTGTCGTTTTCTGCACGTACATAAACCATTTGGGTATTGGCTACAATGTTGGTGTATGGACTTATTAAAACATTAATGTCGTTGATGGCATCTGATTCTGTTTCGTGGTAGCTAATAGTGACATCTGGTTCTCCGTTTAAAATTGCTGTGGTTTGACTGTCTAAGTCAAAACTTGAGAATCCGTCATTGTCATCGTCACATACTACTAATGTTGCTGGTGTGGCTTGTGGTGATGGTGTTGGGTTTACTCGTAAATCTAAAGTAATGGTACTAACGCAATTAGTTACATTGTCTTCGGCTCTGATATACACGGTTTGTGCATTGGCAACATTGGTGTAAGGACTAAAATTTGGTCTGCTGCTGTTGCATTATCGGCTCCGAATTGTGTGAAGTAGTACGTTAACGTAATACCACTTTGTCCGTTTAAAATCTGTGCATTGGCATCTTCTAAAGTAAATTCTTCTTGGGCTAAAGCGCTAGTTTCTCCTGGTAAATCGGTAGCGTTACATAACTCTAATGCATCAGGTTGTACTAATACTGGTAATGGATTAACTACTAAATCCATTGTTGTTATTGTTGAACATCCATTAGCGTTATCGTCTACTCTTACCCAAATGGTTTGTAAATCTGGTGTGGTGTTTACGTAAGCATTTGGGGTTGCTATTGCATTTTGTGGCACTTCTGCATTGGCTAGAGTCTCGTAAAATGTAATTGTGTAATCTGCTGTTGCTAGATCGTTACTGGTATCTGAATCTAACTGGTTTAAAATCTCTGCATTATTTAATTCTAAATCAAAAACCGCAATACCATCTGTATCGTTATCACAAACTTCTAATGGGCTTGGGTCTGTGATTTGTGGGGTTGGGTAGACGATTAGGGTTAACGTTTCATAACTAGCACAAGCAGTTGATATGGTTGTACTTTCTACTCGTACATAAATAAATTGAGTGTTTTCTACAATGTTATTATATGGACTAGTTAGTGGGTTAACATTTAATTGAGCATCACTTGACGTTTCATGATAGGTTACCGTTAGTCCTGGTGCGCCTGCTGTGATTTCGGCATCTGCATCTGTTAGTGTAAATACTCCAAAACCATCACTATCTGGATCACAAAATGTTAGATCTGATGGAGGAAAGGTTACTGGTGCTTGCTCTACTTCTAATTGTAATGTTGTTGTCGTATAACATGTCGTGTTTACATCTTCTACTCGTACAAATATAATTTGTGGATTACTGACGTTATCATAAGGTATTGGTAATGGATTAACCTCTAAATCTGCGTCTGACTGCGTCAAATAATATGTCACTGAATACGCTGGGTTACCTCCACTAATCTCGTTGTTTTTGATACTTAAATCTATACTGGTTAATCCATCTGGTGTACCATCATCACATACTGATAATGCTGTTGGTGTGACTGCTGTGGGTAATGGATTTACAATTAAATCAAAAGTAGTGCTACCAAAACATGTTGGATTAGCATTTTCGTTTACACGAACATAAATAGTTTGTTGAGATACGACTGTATTTTGATATGCTGTTGGATTTGTAATTGGATTCATTTCTGATGACAAATCAGCCATATTTTCATAAAAAGAAACAGTGTAATCATTAGGATCTTGAACTCCTAAAATTGTCAACTCTTGTGAGGTTAGGTCAAAAACCTCAAATCCATCCTCTGATAGATCATCACATACTATCATATCCATTGGTTGTGTTGCTTCAGCTACAGCATTAACAACTAAAGTAAATTCTCCATTTGGGTCTTGACTAACAGCATAACAAGTTGAGTCTAAAATATTTTCTACTCTAACAAAAATAAATTCACCGTTGCTTCCGTTATACGGACTTGTTAAAGCGTTAGTATTTGAATCTGCATCTGTAAAAGAAGTATGATAAGTTACATCAAAATCCGTAGCAGATTGTGTCCCTAGTATAGAAAGTGTTTGAGATTCTAGATCAAAAAGCTCAAATCCATCATTTGAAGCATCATCACATACTTCCATATCCATAACAGGATTAATACCTGTTATGATAACGTCCAGATTAAATGAGTCTGTATCAAAACAAGTTTGAGACGCAGTATCATCAATTCTAACGTATATTGTTTCAGGATAAGTACCACTACCTATGTAATTTGAAGCATCTACAATTTCATTCACACCATTTTCAGCGTCAGTTAAAAGAGTATAATAACTAACATTTACTTCAGTTGGATCTTGAGTACCTATCACTTCAACATCGTTTAGGGTGAGATCAAATACCTCGTCTCCGGTAGGATTATCACAAACATTTATATCTATAGTATTTTGTATTATGGCGCCTGGAATAAATTCTACAACAACAGAATCAGAAGTTTGACAAGTTCCAGAAAAGACAACATCTACACTGTAAACTCCATCCTCAGTAGCATCTAATGTGGACCCTGTTTCTCCTGCTATAATATTACCATCCAAATACCAAACATGAGTAGCTGAAGGAACATTTGTATCAAGAGGAATTACACCTCCACTACAAATTGCTGTACCTTGAGCTATCGTTACATCTTCACCTAAATCACCACCTAAATCGAAAGAGCCAGCGTCTAAAAACACAGCTGCGTTATATGCTGAATCTCCATCATCAGCTATAACTAATTTTATCTTATAATTATTATTAGGTATGACATTTGCAAAAGCTGTCATTGGACGAGTATAACCTCTAAAATCAATTGGAGAATTTATTGTAGGTTCTCCTCCTGCACCATAATATGAATCAAAGTATCCTGGATTAGCTGAGGCACAAGAGGCATTATAAGCATTATCTCTTACTGTAAAAACAGACACAACATCTGTTGTTCCTGGCACAATTGCTAAATTAGTTACATTTCCAGTGGTAAGATCTGTTAATAAAAAGGCAAATGCATCAGTATAACTACACTGAAAACCTCCATATTCTTCTGAAGCAAATAAGAAATCAAAACTTATGGAATTAGCAATTGGAGCAAAATTAAATTCAATGTAAGTTGCATCGTTAGTATCCCCTAAGTTTAAACCAGGAATTGCGGTTTCTAAATCAGCATCACCTGCCCATCCTCCACTACTTTGGATTCCAGTTTCAGGTCCTTCAGCTTCCATAGCATCACCAGAATTTAAAACAATTCCAGATTCAAAAGCAAAAGCACCAGGAATTGCTGTAAAATATCCTATACCGTTTTCTTGTCCAAAATTAATACCAGTACTAGATCCAATAGAAGAAACAGTAGCACAAGGACTATTAATTAAAACATCCTCTACTAACTCATCTACAGTATATGTTGTTTGATCAACATCAATATATGGGCTTAAAACTTCAACTTCAACAGTGACTGACTCTGAGCATCCTGTTGGATTAATGTCACTTGCAGTAAATGTCACAGTGTAAGTCCCAGTATTATTATAGTCGTGACTAACAGACTGTCCTGTTGCTGTGGTACCATCACCAAAATTCCAACTATAAATAGCACCTATATCATCATCTCCAAAAACAGCACTACCATCAAAACTAACAGTTCCACCCAAAGCAATCTGAATTACTCCTGTACCATCGGCTACTGGATTTGTAGAGTCAATTGTCGGCGTAATATCTTGACAAGACTGTAAACAAGACACGTTTGCAGCCCATCCTAAAGTATTGATACTAGCATCTGATACAAACTCGATTGTTAGGCAACCTGAAGGACTGGTAGAAGACGCAGCAATTGTCCCTGGATTATTAGCTGCTCCTCCTCCTGAAAAAACACCAATAATATTTGCTGTAACATCATCACCATCATAAATAGTCATTACATCAGTACTTAATTGAGTACTAAATAAAGTAAACTGTAATTGGACAAACTGATCAGGTCCATCAGGGCAAATAGTCATTACATAGTTTTCATCATCATTATAATTTGATGTTGTTCCTCCAGAATCATAAAACACCCCAGAACATTGGTTAACTGTTCCGTTTTGCATAATAATATCTTGTGATTTTGCAGTTAGAACAATACTGAGGAAGGTTATAACTAGTAGAAGTTTTTTCATTTTTTATTATAAAAGGGATTAATATAATTACGATTTACAATTATACTAAAATTATGATTAATAAATTTAGCAAAAACACCATTATACGTGTTAAAATCAACAAAATAACTTTCGCTATTTGTAAGAAAAATATAGGTTATTTAAATTAACAACTCATTCTTTTTTAATAAAACAATTTTAATCTATTTATTCCTACCCTAAGAAAAAGATTAGCATTAATAATTATATTTGTTCAAAACAAAAAATATTTATTATGGATTTACAAAAATGGATTGATAAAGGCACTGAGTTAATTATTGAATATACGCCTAAATTAGTAGCTGCTATTGCTATTTGGATTATCGGTAATTTTATAATTAAGCAATTAGTTAAAGGCTTAAAAAAATTAATGGCAACTAGAAGTTATGATGAAAGTCTTCAGAAGTTTTTACTAAACCTTATCAATTGGGTTTTAAAAATTGTTTTAATAATTGTAGTACTAGGTACTTTAGGTGTTGAAACAACTTCTTTTGCTGCGATTATTGCTGCTGCTGGTTTAGCAATTGGTCTAGCATTACAAGGTTCTTTAGGTAATTTTGCTGGTGGAGTTTTAATAATGCTATTTAAACCTTTTAAAATAGGAGATTTAATTGAAGCTCAAGGAGAAGTTGGCGTTGTAAAAGAAATTCAAATATTTACTACAAAACTTACAGGTTTATCAAACAGAGAAATCATTATACCTAATGGTTCATTATCTAACGGAAATATTATTAATTTTTCTACGGAAGGTACACGACGTGTAGATTTAGTTTTTGGTGTAGGATATGATTCTGACATTAAAAAAACAAAAGACGTTTTAATGAAAGTATTAAAAGATCACCCAAAAGTTTTACAATCTCCAGAGCCAACTGTTAATGTTATGGAACTAGCTGATAGCTCTGTTAATTTTGCAGTTAGACCATGGTCTACAACTGAGGACTATTGGACTGTTTACTTTGATGTTACTGAACAAACAAAAGAAGCATTAGATGCTGCTGGAATAGAAATACCTTATCCTCATTCTGTTGAAATACAAAAAGAAGGATAATTATTTTTTAGGTTTTGGCTTTAAAGCAACAAAATCTTTTAAGTAATAAGGCTCAAAATAGGCGACATCTTCGATGTCGCTTTTTTTATACTTATCAAAACTTAATGCACTCATTTGTTCTGCAGAGGGCAACTTATTTTCAATAAAAATTGCGTTAGCGTGAGATAATAATGTTTTAGTTTTAGCAACACCATCACCAATAAAAAAGACTTTACCTATGTTTAATTGTTCTTCAAAAGAATTTTCGTCTAATATTTGAGCTTCAATCTTCCTAAGCAATCTATTGTTTATATCAAAAATAGCAGAATAAACTTCTAAGCGTCTTGCATCTAACATTGGCACAATAAGACCAGAATCTGCTTCAACTTGTTTTGCTAAAGCTTGTAAGGTAGATACAGAGATTAAAGGTATATTTAAAGCGTAAGCTAAACCTTTTGCTGCAGAAACACCAATACGTAGTCCTGTATAAGAACCAGGACCTTTACTTACTGCAATTGCTTGTAATTGTTCTGAATTTATTTTAGCTTCTTTTAAAACCTCCTCAATATAGACATGGAGTTTTTCTGCATGAGAATATCCATTTCCATAATCTTCTTTTAACACCAAAGTCTCTCCTTGGTTAGAAAGAGAGACTGAACAGTTTGTTGTTGATGTTTCTATATTTAATATATATGCCACTTTTATTCTGTTATTGGTTTGTCAAGATAAAAATCTAAAACTTTAGTCTTAAATACATAGTTATATTTTGCATTTAAAAAAGAGGACTGCGCATTTATTAGCCTATTTCTAACTTGTTCTAGTTGAAACGAAGTGCTAACACCTAAATCAAACTTATCCTGTTCATTTTGAAATGCTAATTCTTGAGATTCTAATGATATTTTTGAAGCTTCATATTGTGTTAATGAAGCTTTAGCATCTGCAAATGCTTGTTCAACATTAGACGTTAATGTTTGCTTTTCTTGCTCTAAAGCCAAAACGACGCGTTCTTTTGTAATTTCAGCACGTTTTACACTAGCATCTGTTCTAAAACCATTAAAAATTGGCACATTTAAACTAAAACCAACATTGTAACCAAGGTTGTTTTTAATTTGCTCTGCAAAACCATTTTTTTGTAATTCAATTATTGCTTCTCCCGAAGTTGCGTCAAATCCTGTAACAATGGGTAAAACATCGTCCTGTCCTTGTAAATGTTGATAAGAAGTACTTGCGCCTATACCAAAACTTAAAGTAGGTAGATATGCACTTCTAGCTATTTCATAGTTTAATTCTGCATTGTCTATACTTAGTTGAGCGCCTTTGATTTCAGGTCTATTATCTAAGGCGTAAGACAATATTTCGTTTGAGTTATTATATGCTAAAACTGCTTCAGTTAAATCAATATTAACATTTTCTACATCAAAACCTTGAGCAGGAACTTGTAAAAGTTGAGACAGGTTTAATAAAGATAATACGACATTATTTTCTGCATTGACTAAACGCTCATTATCTGATGCTAATTGAGACTTAGACACTAACAAATCTGCTCTTGCTCTTGCTCCTGCATCCACAAGTTCTTGCACTTGCTCTAAACTTTTTTGGCTAATTGCTACTTGCTCTTGGGCCTGCTTTACAGCTTCACGATTAAATAGAATGTTTAAATAAGCGTTAACTACATTTAATGATATATTATTTTTTAAAATATCCAACTGTACTTTACTACTTTCAATTCCTAATTCAGCTTGTTTTTGAAGGTTTGTATTTCTAAAACCATTAAACAAAGTAACACCAGTATTTAAACCAAACCCATTACCTCTTGAATCTCTAGAAATTCTGCTTCCATTTTGATCTATAAAGGAACCAAAATTCCAGTTTTGAGAAGCGCTACCGCTAACCGTTGGCAAAAAATTACCTTTTGCAGATTTTAAATCCTGCTCTGCTATTTGCTGATCTAATATAGATTGTTTTACCGAAATATTATTTTGCAAAGCATAGTCTACACTTTCTTTTAACGTCCATTTTTTTTCTTGAGCTACTGCTATTATAGTTATAAAAAATGCTAATGTAAATTGTAATATATTTTTAGTCTTCATCTTCATCGTTATCTTCTTTTGATGCTTTGTTCCACACTTTAATTTTATCTCCTTCTTTAACACCATCTGTAATTTCAACATTTATACCGTCAGATAATCCTAATTCTACATTTTGTTTTTCAAACTTACCAGCTTCTTTTTCAATTTCAACAAAAGGCTTTTCTGTAATTCTGTTAAACTGAAGTAAAGATTCTTTGATTACTAAAGTACTATCTCTACTTTCCATTTCTATTTCTGCATTAGCACTATAACCAGCTCTAATTTTAGTTGAAGGCTCTACAGTTACATCTGCTTTGATTGTAAACTGAACTGCTCCATTTTCTTCCATACCTTTAGGAGCTACAAAAGTTAATTTTGCTGGAAATTCTTTTTCGTTTATTGCTCCAAGGATGACTTTAATATCTTTTCCTTCTTCTAATTTTCCTACTTCAGCTTCATCAACTTTTCCTTCAAAAATCATTTTACTCATATCTGCAATTGTTGCGATAGTTGTACCTGCATTAAAGTTATTACTCTCAATAACTTGATCACCTTCACGTACAGGAATTTCTAGAATAGTACCAGGTATTAAAGCTACAATATTTGTATTTGCAGATCCACCACCAGATAAAGAACCACGTTTTATAATCTGATAATTATTTTGTGCTTGATTTAATGTTTCTTGTGCTTGATTTAAAGATAATTGACTGTTTTCAAAATCTTGTTTAGAAATTACACCTTTGTCAAATAATGTCTTATTACGATCGTACAATGTTTTTGCATTATTAAAGGATAATTTTGCTGTGGATATTTGACCACTTGCTCCAACTAAGCTTTGCTCGTTTGGTACTACTCTAATTTTAGCTATTACATCTCCTTTTTTAACTATATCACCTTCTTCTACAAGAATTTTATCGATAATACCTGAAATTTGAGGCTTAAGTTCTACCTCTTCCTCTGGGTTTAACTTACCTGTTGCAACAGTTTTGGTTTGCATAGATGTGTAAAAAGGAACTGCTGTTTTAAAATCTTCAACAGATTTTGAATTAGAATCTTTAAAGTATTTTAACACCATAACTAGTGCTGCTACCAAAGCTACTATTACAATTATTTTGATTATTTTTTTCATTTTTATACAGTTTACTCAGTTGATTTTATTGGTTTTAGTCTATATTTTGATTGATTCTATTCTTCTCTTAAAGCATCAATAGGCTTTATACTTGTTGCTTTAAAAGCAGGTATTAACCCTATTAAAGTTCCTAAAAACACTAATATTAATAAGGCTATAAATACTACAGCAATAGATACTGATGCGTTGACAATAACAGCTTCTGTACCTTGTCCAAAAGCAGCATCAAGCGCTATTAATATCCAGCCTCCACTAATTATTCCTAAAAGTCCAGCTAATAGCGTTATAAAAACAGCTTCTACTACTATTTGTCTTTTAATTTCATATGGTGTTGCACCTAAAGCACGTCTTACACCAATCTCTTTAGTACGTTCTTTAACCGTAATTAGTAAGATATTACCAATAGCAAATACTCCTGCAATTAAAGTTGCTATACCTACAAACCATGTTAGAAACTGCATACCAGTTAAAAAACCTGTGATTTTTGCAAATTCTTTACCCAAATTAAAACTTCCAAAAGCACGCTTATCATCAGGATGTATGTTGTTTAAGTTTTTTAAAATTAGTTTAGCATCTGCTTCAATTTGAGAAATGTCATAATCTGCTTTTCCTGTAATCATCATCCATCTAATCTCGTCTCCCATATTATAAATTTGCTGAAAGGTTGTAAAAGGAATATGCATGTCACTTGATGGTCCCATATTAGCGTTACCTGTTTCAAACATACCAACAACTTTAAAATTCATTCCGTTTAACTGAATGTACTCTCCTATCATTTCAGCATCTTTTTCAAAAAGTTGTTTGTAAATTTCTTCTGAAATAACGACTACTTTTCGATTTTGATCTATATCTGTTTGGTTAATAAATCGACCTTGTATCATTTTCTTTTTTTGGACTTGATCCAAAATTGGGTAATCACCATTGATACTAAAATTTCCTGATAAAAAATCGTGAACTACTAATGCCGAATTTACGTTTCTTGGAACCACAAACTCTATTCCCTCAACGTTTTCTTCAATTTTTTTAGCATCACTAACCGTTAAGTTTACTTGTCTACCTTCTTGAAAACCTTTAAAAGGCTTACTAGTACTCTGTGCCCAAACAAAAACACTATTTGTAGCAAAGTCACCAAATAATCGATTAAAAGAATTTTCTAATCCCTTTGCAGATCCTAATAATCCGATAAGCAGTAAAATTCCCCACCAAACACCAACCATAGTTAATGCAGAGCGTAGTTTATTTTTACTTAAACTATCGTAAACTTCTTGCCATGTATCTCTTTCGAATAAAAACATTATAATTTAATCATTTCTAAGTGCAACAATTGGTTTAATTCTAGAGGCTTTTTTTGCAGGTAAATAGCCTGCAATCCCTCCAGCAACTATAAGTGTTATTGATGCAGCAACTACTACACTTAAACTGACAGATGGGTCTTTAATAAAATATTTTTCAAGCATTGGACCTGCTAACTCTACAACTCCCATACCTATGAGCAAACCTACAAATCCAGCTATTAAAGTAACTAAAATAGATTCTAACAATATGATAAGCACAATGGATTTAGGTGAAGCACCTAAGGCTTTTCTAATACCAATTTCTTTAGTACGCTCTTTAACAATAAATATCATCATGTTACTAATACCAACTATTCCTGCTATTAATGTTCCAAAACCAATAACTAAAACCATAACACCTAAACCTCCTGTCATTTGGTTAATAGCCTTAGACTCGTTTGCCAAATTTCTTACTCTAATGGCACGTTGATCGTTTTGAGATACTAAAAATCTATCTTTTAGCTTTTTTGTAAGTTGGTTACTAAACCCTATGGCTTGATCAAAATTTAAATTAGGATTATAAGTCAAGTTAATTTGGTCTATATAATCGTTATTACCATATACTTGCTGCGCTGTTGAAATTGGCATGTAGATTAAACGCTCTTCATTGTCTCCTCCATCATCACTAAAAATTCCAACTACTTTGTATTGTATTCCGTTAAGGTTAATGTATTTTCCTAAGGCAGTTGTTTTTAAAAACAAATCCTCTTCAACTAATCGACCAATGACCACTACTTTTATTTTGTTATCCACATCTAACTGGTTGATGTAGCGACCATATTCCACTTTAGTGTTTTCTAAAAACTGATGATCAGGATGAACTGCTCTAATATTATAACTGCTTTGTTCGTTTCTAAAAGAAGCTATACCACCTCTGTAAACTCTTGCAGTTATAAATTGAACTTTATCTCCAAACTCATCTTTGATATATTGGTAATCTTCATTTTTAAATTGAATTTGACGACCAGCTTGCAATCCTTTATTGGCTTTTGAGGTACGTCCAGATTGTATAAAAATAGAGTTAGCTGCATCATCAGCAAATGCATTATCAAAAGTATTAACAAGACCGTTAACTACTCCAAATAGTATTGCAAATAAAGAAATAGCAAATGCTACGGTAAAACCAGACAGTAAACTTCTGGTCCTATTCATGTTTATACTTTGAAAAATTTCGCGCCAAAGATCTCTATCAAACATGTGCAGAAGCTCTTTCTTGATTAACAAATACATCTTCCATAATCACACCATCTTTGAGACGCACAATACGTTTACACATATTTGCAATATCCTCTTCATGAGTCACCATTAAGATGGTTTTACCTTCATCGTTTAACGATTGGATAAAATCCATAATCTCATAAGATGTTTTAGTATCTAATGCTCCTGTTGGCTCATCTGCCAACAATAATTTTGGATTTGCTGCTAAAGCTCTTGCAATGGCTACACGTTGTTTTTGACCACCTGATAATTCGTTAGGCAAATGGTTTGCCCAATTTGCCAATCCCACTTTTTCAAGATGAAATAACGATTTTTCTAAACGCTCTTTACGTTTTAGTCCTTGATAATATAGTGGTAGCGCAACATTTTCGATTGCATTTTTATAGTTTATTAAGTTGAATGATTGAAAAATGAATCCTAAAAACTTATTCCTATAAATTGCAGCTTTTTTTTCGGTAAGATTTACTATTGGTACACCATCTAAAATGTATTCGCCTTCATCAGCTTCATCTAACATCCCTATAATATTAAGTAATGTTGATTTACCAGAACCTGAAGATCCCATAATAGCAACCATTTCTCCTTCTTCTACAGAAAGATCAATTCCTTTTAAAACATGTAGGCTAGAATCGCCTATTGGGTAAGACTTATGAAGCTTGCTTATTTTGAGCATAGTGATGGTTTTTTTTGATTGATAAATGACTCAATACAAATAAGACTACTAAGCTTATAAAATGTTACATAATTATGTAACTATTTTTTAAAATAAATATATTTTTTAAATAGTCTTATTCTTTTTTACTTTAAAATATTTCCAATAAATAAAAAATCCTAATCCAAAAACTAGGATATAAGGGATTGACATTAGGTACACGATACCATTGTTTATTCCTTTAGCAGCAGTTTGTCCTTCTTCGTTTTCTAAAACTGCACGACACATTGCACATTGTGCATTGCTATGGATTGTAAACAACACTGAAATCACTAAAAATGAAATTTTATTTTTCATACTTAAACGTAATAAGGCGAAATCATTAAATACACAATAACACCTGTTACTGCAACATACAACCATATAGGGAAAGTTATTTTCGCTATTTTTTTATGACGTTGAAAATTATTTGTAATACCTCTTACATAAGTAATTAACACAAAAGGAATAACTACAATTGATAGTAAAATATGTGTTATTAAAATAAAATAATACACATATTTAATCATGCCTTCTCCTCCAAACTTAGTTGAATCACTAGTCATGTGATAAGCAACATACATTAATAAAAATAAAACCGATAGACTTATAGCAAACTTCATTAAGTTTTCATGTAGTTTTTGGTTATTATTTTTAATTGCCCAAACAGCAATTATTAATATCAATGCTGTTAAAGCATTAACACCTGCATAAATTGGAGGTAAAAAAGTTAATGGTTCTATATTAAAACCAAAATCTTTTAATTTTATAGTAAATAGTATTGCAACTGCAACAGGAATTACAACAGATAAAATGATAATCCACTTATTGTATTTTTCCTCTCCATTTAGTTTTCTAGTACTCATAATAGTTATTAATAAATCTGACGGTTATCAGAATAATGTTTTCTTTACTCTTGCAATAATTTGGCAATATCTTCTTTCAAGATAGTAATTTCTTGATCATTTCCATCTTCATCTACTTTTTCCTGCTCACTAATAACGCCTTTGTAAAATATTTTAGGGTTACCAAAGTCATCTTGTCTAGATCTTAAATAACCTTCTTTATCCACTAAAGCAAAATCACCAGAATGCTCAAAATTGTCTGTATCAACAAAAATATTAAACCCTATGTTTGCTAGTTTGTAAATGTCTTCTTTTGCACCAGTCATTAAATGCCAATTGGGATTAGTAACACCATAATCTTCTGCATATGCTTTTAAGACCTCTGGAGTGTCATTATCTGGCATAATACTAAAAGAGGCAATACCAAAGCCTTTATGGTCTTTAAAATTGTTTTGAATAACTGTTAGGTTAGAACTCATCCTTGGGCAAATTGTTGGACATGTCGTAAAAAAGAAATCTACGACATAAACCTGACCTAAGTAATCTTTGTTAGTTATCGTTTTACCGTTTTGATCTGTAAAATTAAACTCTGGTACTTTTTTACGCTTACCATCAATAACTAAATAGTCTAACCCACTTGTTTTAGTAGACTCTGTATTAGTATTAACAAGTATACCTTCACTTCTGCTTTCGGCAGCACGATTAATATCTTTGTTATTTATACGATCTATTATTTTTGGAATAAAAATAATACCAAATAATAAAATTATAAATGAAACACCTATGTAAGAATAATTTGCCTTTTTGCTCATGATACTTATTAATTTAAATCCCCTTTTAAATCGTCAGCACGTCTTGAAGTAGAGTTAAATTCTCCTTTACGCTTTTGTCTATACTCAGTAAATAAAACACGCAAATCATCTGCTCCCATCACATTTTTAAGTTGTGCAACTTCGGCAGCATTATAAGCTGTTAAAGGATAAGCTTCACGCTTGTTTTCTATTTCTTTTTTAGTACGATTATCTAAACGACCACGTTGATCTAATGCCTTATCTATAATAAACACTTTGTTTGTAGAAAGATTAAAATCCAATACATCACTTGATCTTAAACTATTAAACATTTTTTTTATATCCGAATCATTTAAATACACAAACTTCCAGTATTTAAGTTCACCATATTTAGTAAGCTCCTGTTTTAATCTGCCTGCTGCTACTTTTGCTTCTTCAGAAACCAAAGTCACAACTTGAAACTTTTTAAAACCTTGAAACTTATCGTAAATTAATTCTTTAAGGTTAGACATCTCGACAACTCTAGCTTCTGGATCTTTACCTAAAAAGCCTAATACAGTAATGTAGTCTTTAAATTGAGCTTCAGTGTTTGCTGATGATAAATTTTGAAGATCTAAGACTTCTGTCTTAACAACTTCTAAAGGATTATAGTTATTTGTTGAAGGATATAAAAACAATAAAAATATAACTGGAAGAAAAAATAAAGCGCTTAGGGTAACTACTTTTTTGATATTTTTTTTATCCATTTTTATTGTATTTGTAATGAGATTACAAAAATAAAAAAGGTGGCTTTAAAAAACCACCTTTTAACTATAATTTATATTGATAACTGTATTAAAAATCTCTTTTAATAAAACCTTTGTCATAAACGTTAAACACATAACCTCCTTCTTGTAACAAAATAAATATTATGTAGCAAATTAAAAAGATACCTGTCCAAACTACAGCACGTCTTAAACCAGGCACTTCATCTCGCATGTGCATAAAGTCCCAAGTAATGTAATATGCTTTTACTATAGTTAAGATTATAAAAATCCAGTTTAAAAGTTTCATACCTAATACCATATTAGTTCCCCAAGATGGCTTGTATATACCTAATAAAACTTCAACTGCTGTAATAATAGAAAGTAAGATTAAAACTCCCCAAATTTTTTGAGTATTAGATTTAAACTTTACTAATCCTCTAAATATTTCTAATTTATGTGCGTCTGCCATGATATATTGTTTCTAAAAAATTATTAAACTAGGTAGAAGAATGTAAATACAAATACCCAAACTAAATCTACAAAGTGCCAGTAAAGACCTACTTTTTCAACCATTTCGTAACTTTTACGTCTTTCATACGTACCAAGAACAACATTGAAGAAAATAATAATATTAAGCACTATACCAGAGAATACGTGAAAACCGTGAAAACCAGTAATAAAGAAAAAGAAGTCTGCAAATAATGGAGATCCATATTCATTTACGTGAAGATTAGCACCTTCTACAACAGTTTTACCATTCTCTTTTAAAGCTTTTAATGACTCTGTTCTAGATAATACTGTTTTATGTCCTTCTTCATTTAATGTTTGCGTTCTTACTAAAATATTTGAATTGGCTTCAAAACCAGTTACTACATCATTAATTTGATAAGGCGGTAAAGCATCTTCATCAACAAACCAAAGTCCTTTGCTACGCTCGTGCACTTCTCTTTCAGTAGGTGTAACTGCAACAAAATCTCTAACTGCAACACGATTACCATCAGTATCTACAAACTGAAGTATATTACCTCCTTTTGTTTGTACTGCACCAAAATCTCCTTTTATAAATGTATTCCATTCCCAAGCTTGAGAACCAACAAAGATGATACCACCAATGATGGTTAAAAACATGTACCAAGTCACTTTTTTCTTATTTAAATGATGTCCAGCATCTACGGCTAATACCATTGTAACTGAAGACATGATTAATACAAACGTCATAAACGCTACATAAATCATTGGATAGTTACCATGAAAAAATGGAATGTGTGTAAAAACTTCGTCAGCAATTGGCCAAGCATCTATAAATTTGAATCTTGAAAAACCGTAGGCTGCTAAAAACCCAGAGAAAGTTAATGCATCTGATAGGATAAAAAACCACATCATCATCTTACCATAACTTGCCTTTAGTGGTTGGTTACCACCTTCCCAAGTCTTTCCTTCTGTATCAGTAGTTGCAACTGTAGTATTCATAGTGTTAAATTAGTTGTTAAAATGTGGCACAAAAATAATCATTTTATTCAGTTAAAAAAATAGCAAAGTCTAATTTTATACTATCTAAATAAGCTTTTTGTGCTTAATGTTTGTTTTTCTTTAGTTAAGAAAAAAGTATAAGAAGAAAAATAAGTATAACCAAAGTAGGTCTACAAAATGCCAAAACGTTTCGGCTAACTCAAATCCAACTATATTTTTTTCAGAATATTTTCCACGTAAGTGATTGATTAACACAACAAAAACAGGAACTAAACCTATAACAACATGAACTATATGCACCACTGCTATAAGGTAAATATAAGTAACGGTTATATTACTTGTTGGTCCTGTAAAGTTATAACCTTCGCCAATTATTTGATTAAATCCTACAAATTGATTGTAAATAAAAATTAATCCTAAAACAAAAGTAACTACCAACATTGCTGTCGTTAATTTAGTATTACCTTGTTTTAATGCTTTTTTTGCCACCATAAAGGTAATACTACTAATTATCATAATGATAATACTGATCCAAAATGGTTGTGGCATTTGAAAATTTTGAAGCCAATCTGGCCTAGAACTACTCACTATAAAGGCACTGGTCCAACCAGCAAAAGACATGATTAGAGACGCAATACCAAAGTACAGCATCATCTTTCTAGCACGTCCTGTTTTTTCTTCTAAGGTTCCTTGAGTTAAATCCATTTTATCTTATAAATTTATCGATAACGTATACTATTTGTATTAAGGTTATATACAATACACTTGATAGCATTAATTGTTTTGCAGCTTTTTCGGTTCTATTTTTATAGAGTTTAATAGCATAAGTCAACATCATAATACCTAAACCAAAAACTACAACTGCTGCGACAATAGATAGTTTTAATCGTCCTGTCACACCAAATACTGGCACAATAGATACAAGAATGGTCCAAATGGTATATAATAACACTTGTATGGCTGTCCCTTTATCTTGTTTACCTGTAGGCAACATAAAAAAGCCACCACGTTTATAGTCGTCAAATAAAAACCAACCTATTGCCCAAAAATGAGGGAATTGCCAAAAAAATTGCAATGCAAATAATGTTCCTGGCTCAATACCAAAATTATCTGTAGCAGCAACCCAACCTAACATAAATGGAATAGCTCCTGGAATAGCTCCAACAAAAACAGATAATGGTGTTTTTGTCTTTAAAGGCGTATAAACGCTAGTATATAAAAATATAGAAATAGCTCCAAACATAGCTGTTTGAGCATTAATAGTATATAAAATTGTAATCCCTAGAACAGTAAACAAACATGCAATTAAAAATGCTGTATTAACTGTCATACGACCTGATGGGACAGGTCTGTGCTTTGTACGATGCATTAAAGCGTCTAAATCTTTTTCGATTATCTGGTTAAAAGCATTACTTGCTCCTACCATAAAATAACCTCCTAATGCTAGTAATAAAACAATTTTTAGGCTAATAGTTTCTGCTCCTAAAAAATAACCAGCAACTGACGAAAACACAACACTTAATGACAAACGCATTTTAGTGATCTCTTTAAAATCTGATATTACTGTATGTTTTATTGTAGTTGTTGCTGTTGTACTCAAACCAACGTTATTTTTTTGCTTGTGCAAAGATACTGCTAAAAAGGAATTTGGCATAAAAAAACCTTAAGGTTTTTAGTTTGTGATATTTGCTAGGTGTTTACATATCAAAATACCAATTAAACAAATCGGTTCTGACACCAAAATTTATCCAAACTGTACTATTGTTTAAAACTGAAATGGTCTCGGCTTCAGGATCAAAATTACGGTAACTTAAATTAACAAATGCTTTTAAGTTAGATGCTGGATTAACTAAATAACCAAATTGCGTACTAGCGTTTACAGTTGTAGTTTTTATACCTTGACCAATGGTCACACCTGTGTCAAATGGTCTATCGTTATAATTGCGATAAATATCACCACCATAACTAAAATTATCTGTTCCATCATTAATATCAAATCCTCTAATACCTGCAATCAATTTGGCTTCTGCAAACCAACGGTCTTTTTGGTAACGACCAATTAAGACTAACTCTTTAAAATTTGCTCCCCAAAGGTGTGCCATAGGTTGGTTGTTGTGAGCATAATTTAACACAATTGTATTATGAGAATAAGTATATGGTCGCACTTGATTATATTCCGCTTGAAGCATTAAATTTTTCACTTTAAAAGCATTGTAATACTTAGCTCCTAACTGAAAACCATATTTATTTTTCCAACTTTTATTTCCTCCTGTGACATCACTTAATGAAAATTCATCTAAAATAAACTGTCCATAAACGTTAGCATTATCGCTTAATTTATATTTACCTGAAGCACCTAAAATAGCATTTCCTGCACCTTGTCCAGTTTCAAACTCAATAGCTCTAAAAAATATTAATGGATTTAAATAGTTTATATCAAAACCACGATCGTTACTATTTTCCCAAATAACAGATTCAAAAAAACCTAAGTTTAAGCGTTTGTTGACGTTCCAACTTAAATAATGATTTGCAATATATTTTGTTTTAAAAGCTTTGTCTTCTTCTACTTCATCACGCACATCTTTTAACCAAGTCCAAGTATTAGTATATTTAATTTTCCAAAACTTAGTATTAAGTTTTAGAAAAGGATATGAACTTGCAACATCACTCTGTAATAAACTACGGTAACCATCTCCTATAAATTGTTTTCCGTGACCAAATTGTATATTCATAAACTTAGCAGGAGAATAAGACATGTAGGCTTCTGCAACAGGATAATCATAAGCATCGTCCTTAAATCTTTTAGCAATACCACGACCAGGTATTATGGCTGGATCAGGACCAAATGCTTTTAAAGTTTCTGCATACTGGTTAAAATATTGTGCAAATCGACCTTGACTTTCATAAACAGAGGCCGAAAAACTAAATTTACCACCTAAACCACCTTGTATATATACACCACGAGTATTATTATACGTGTAATTAAAATCTGCATCAGTATCCTTACCCAATTGTAAATCAAAAATAGGATCTAAAGTAAACCAGTAATCTTTACTTTGAAGTTGTACTAAATGTTCATTCCATAATTTACGACCAGACCAAGTTGAAGATTCTTTTTTTAAAGCCTTATTTTCATCTGAAAAACTATAATAATCATCAACATCTTCATACATAAAAGGCTTTGAAGCTGTATGGCTATTTGTACCTATTCTGTTTATATCTTGATCGAATCTAAAATAATTTTCATGAGAAAACGGAATATTAACTTGACTTGAATACGCTTTATCAGTATAATCAGTAACCGATTTTTGAACACTGTCAAATTCCTGTTTAGCTTTAAGTTGTAAAGCGGTTAATTGTTCTATTTTGTTTACTGTACTGTTTTTATTGTCATCATAAACTAAAGCAGTATTAGATGAATTTACAGGTGAATTATTTTCGTTTAACGGAAAATACAGCGTGATACTGTACTGTTTAAATGTAGGATTACCATTATAGGTGGCTGGCTTTACCACAGGAAATTCTGCAAACACACGTTTAACTTCTTCTTTTAATTGATTAAACTGTGCATCAATATAAATAGTCTTAAACTCTCCTGATTTAGAAACTTCAAAAACCACAGCGACTTCTCCTTCATAATCAGGTTTAACTGTTTCAGGTTGCTGAAAATTAGTGTAAAAATTTTTATACACTTCTTGATTAAAACAAACATCAAGCTGTTTTAAATCAGTAGTGTCACAAACTTCAAATCTAGGAGACACCTGATAGACAGTAGTATCTTGTGAAAAAGCAATGGTATTACAAATTAATATTAGTCCTAAAATGAAAGTTTTCATATTTAGTTTTTAAGGGTTTAATTAAGGCGAAAGATACTGCTTTTTATTAACGCTATAAAATAGAAAAGTCGCCACCTGATTAAGATAGCGACTTAAAACTTAATAATTAATTGTATTAATATTTTACTTGAAATATTATTGGTAAACTATATAAAACCGAAACAGGTTGACCACCTTGTTTTCCTGGTGTCATTTGTGGTACTTTATCTACTACTCTGTTAGCTTCTTCTTCAAGATCTTTGTGTGTAGCTCTTGTATTTATAATTTCGACTAATCCATCTTTATTAATTCTGAAATTAACATAAATACGTTGTATCCCTTCCTTTAAACCTAAATCAGCACCTAAATCTCTATCAAATTTTTTCTGAACTAAATTTGACAGTTTTTCTGACATACATTTTCTGCGCTGATCATTATTACTTGCACTTTCGCAACCTGGATAAACAGGCACTAAATCCACAAAATTAACATGTACTTCTTCTGGAATTTTATAAACCTCAAGATCTCCAGGATTAACTGTTGGTTTTGAATTTTCAGGTTTAGTCGGTGTAAATATATCAGACTCTAACTTTTTACTAGTTTCTTTCTCAGGCGTATCATCAGGAATTATCTCTGGATCAATCACAGGTTGTGGCTGCTTCTTAACAGGTTCCGAGGTTTCTACAGCATCTGGCTGTATTGCAATTGTTGGCGCAAACATATAATCTTCATCTAAAGCTATTGTGGCTGTATCAGGAAGCTTAAAATCGTGCTCTTCAAATTTCATTTCTAAAGCACCATATGCTGCTAAAAGGCACATAATTAAGCCAATCTGAAAGTACAGTGCAGAATTTTTAGATAAATTAGCTTCTTTTTTTTTAGGTTTTCTGAATGATTCTTCGTTTTTACGATTACATTCTTTGTGTTTGATAGAGTTTTTCATAATAAATACAGTTTAAAGATTAATATTATGAATATTTCACAATAAACGTACCAAAAACAAAAATCCCGCTACTAAAAGTAACGGGATTTAATATTTATATGGAATATGTTTTACTCTACTTTGAAAGTAATAGGTAATCCGTAAGGTACATTTACAGGTTTACCTCTTTGTTTACCAGGTTTCATTTTTGGTAATTTAGCAATAATACGTTTTGCTTCAGCTTCTAACTTTGGGTGAGGTGCTCTAGCTTGTATATTTACAATTTTACCTGTCTTGTCAATTTTAAAACCAACATTAATTCTTTTAATACCACTATCAAGCCCTAAATCTTGTGCTAAGTCTGCATTAAAGTTTTTTCTAACGAATTTTCCAATTTTTTCAGACATACACTTCTTTTTAGCGTCGTTATTTCCAGCACTTTCACATCCTGGATAAATTGGCACGTTTTCAATAATTGAAAATGGTACATCTATATCTTCTTCAACTTCTGCAACTTCTTCAACTTCTGCAATTTCAATTTCAACTACTTCTTCTTGAGTTGTTTCAGTTGATTCTATAATAGTTTCTTCTATTTCTTCTTCATCTTCTACCACTTCAATTACTTCAGGAGCAGCTGGTGGTGGTGGTGGTGGTGGTGGAGTGTTCTGGATTTCAGTAATTGGCACATCCTCATCATCAGTATCATCAAAAACTAACATACCTATATCTATATCAGATTTTTCTGTTGTTGTGTAATTGATTGTTACATAAGACAAAAACAGCATTAATGCTAGTCCTACCGCAACATAAAGAGAACTGTTACGTCCTACATTTGCTTTTGTATTTTTTTTAGATTCCATATCTTTTGATGTTTACTGACTGCTAAAATAACTATTTATTTGTTAAAAAAACAAGCTATTAGTTGTTTTTAACTTTCCAGTATGTTATTAAATTTATAATTATAACTGCTATTAGAGCACCTATTACATTGGCTATAACATCTTTATAATCGGCTTGCCTATGCTCTGTTAATACTTTTTGTAATACTTCAATTATTATACCAAATACTATGGCAAAGATAAATGAACCTGTTAAAGCTTGTTTTTTTGTTTTTTTTTGAAAACCATAAAAAAACAAAAACCAAACACTAGTAAACAAAAAATAAGCTATTAAGTGTGTTAACTTATCATTATAACTTGATATTTCTACAACCTCATTTACATTTACAAGGCATACATATAATAACAATAAGCTGTAACTAAAGCTAATTATTGGTAACGTTTTACGCACCAATTAATGCTTTATAGTCGTCTGCTGATAATAAATTATCTAATTGAGAGGCATCAGACACCTTAACTTTTACCATCCAACCATCACCATAAGGGTCTGTGTTTACTTTTTCTGGTTCGTCTTCTAAATCTTCGTTAAAAGCAACTATTTCTCCAGATACTGGTAAAAATAAATCTGAAACTGTTTTTACTGCTTCAACAGTACCAAATACTTCGTCTGCCTTTAAGGTTTCGTCTAAAGTTTCAACTTCTACATAAACGATATCACCTAATTCACTTTGTGCAAAATCTGTAATTCCAACTGTAATTTGGTCACCTTCTACTTTAACCCACTCGTGATCTTTAGTATATTTTAATTCTGATGGTATATTCATTATTTTATTTTTTGAATTACAAATGTAACTTAATGACGATTAATTTCAAACAATGACCTACTAATTTCCGAAATTATATCTTAAGGTTAATCCAGAACGTATTGTTGTTTGTGGAAATGCTGTTGATATTGCGTATTCTGAGAATGTATAATCAAAGTAAAACACTCCTGTTAGGTTTTTACTAAAAGCGTATTCTGCGTTGTATTTTAAGCCCCAAATTGTTTGTCCATTTGTGATTTGATTATTATCTAAATCTAGATATCTAATAATTGTTTTATTATCTCTTACAGATACATCTGCAGACATAACTAAATCAGATACTATTGACTTTTTAGGTCCTGCTAAATTGGATTTGATACGTACATCTTTTATACGGTATCCTAAACCTACTACATATTCGTTTCCTGAAATTTCAGTCATTAAATTATTATCAAAACTTAAAGATAACATACGATCTTTACGCATTTCTAACAATACTCTAACCGAGTTTTTCATTTCCATATCAAACCTAAATAGAGGACTAAACATTTCTGTTAAAGTCACACTACTATACAATTCTTCACTTTTAAAGTTTCCTGCTTGATCAAGGTCTTCTGTTGGTTGGTTATCGTAATCTAGAGTATAATCAATTCCATCATAGTCCAAGTTAGTTCTAAACTGACCAATGTTATAGCTAGAACGGTATCCATGGGTTAATGAGAAACGTTTAAAATTCTTTTTAAACCATTTCATTTTCATAAATCCAGAATACTTAATATCCCAGTTTGGTATGGGTACATTACGTAAAGCTCCTAATTTAGTTTTACTAGCATCTTGACCTGTATATGCACTAACAAAAGCTGGTAATAAAACTTGTTGACTTGTCTTACCAAACCCTTTAGGGTAACCGTCTTCATCTACATCGTTAGGATCTGATCCATTTTGTATTGCTAGACGTCTTGCTATTGCTAATCTATTTTCTCTAAAATCATCAAATGCTTGTGATCCATTTTCATCACTTTTACCAAATGCGGTTGGTAATGTAAATGCAGAAATACTAAAATTACCATATGTATTTGGTGTTAATGATAAATAGTCACCATTTTCAATCCTGTAGTTCTCAGTATAGTTTTCAGCATAAGTTCTAAACCCAACTAAGTCAATTTTAAAATCATTAAAAGGTTCTAGATTTGCAGATACATCTAATTGTTTCGTTTGATTGGTAGTATATTGTTGGTTAAAGTCCTGAAAGGTTGTTAACCATCCATTTCTTGCAGCCAACTCTCTAACATCACTTTGGCTACCAAAAGTGTAACCAATAGTCGGTTTTACGGTCCCTAAAAACCCTGGTGTTTGTAAATATCCTGGCAAATAAGTACCATTAGTTTCACTATAAACTGCTTGTATACGTTTTACAGAAGTTAATAAACCAAGACCTATGTTACCTAATTTAGCACCAAAACCATCTCCTTTCTTTTTGGTTTCAGTTTTCTTTTTACCTTTTTCTGCAATTGGTGGTCCACTTGTTCTTGATCCTCGAGCAACTTTATTACCTCTACTTGTTTTTCTCTTTTTAGCTATACCTAAAAATTTATACAACTTATTCATGTCTAAAGTTGAATTAATATTATGGGTATTTCCGTTAGAAATAGAGTTACCTAAATCATAGGTGTTTCCATCATCAGCTAATAAGCTTCCGTATAGATCAGAACCTTTTTCCCATTGAAATAAACCAGAATAGGAATAGGTTGCTTGCAAAAAGCTTAAAGCCGGAATTTTATTTAATGGTAATTCATAATTAACACCTATTTGTTGTTGTTGTCTGTTTGGATCACCAAAATCAAAAAAGCCATCCCAAACATCTAATAAAGGATCAGGTTCTCCGTTAATGATATTATCTTTAAAGTAATTACGAACAATATTATTATTTGATGATGAATAATTGACTTGTACAGACTTAGTTAAATTCCAATTAACATTATACTGATAGTCAAAGGTATAATTACGTCTATATAATTCTTCTAATCCAATATTATCACCAGTTAGATCAATATCTCTAAACTTTTGACGGTTGAATTGTCTATTTAAATCTGTATTAACTGTGAAACTTGCAGGAAGTACATTAACGTTTAAGTCTTTAATAATTTTCCAGTATTTACCAGTAAACAACGAATCGTTTTTCTTGAATGGTTCAATAATTTTAGGTTCAAAGTTATAAGCGTAGTTAACACCAGCTCTTACTTGTTTATCTACAGATCTTTCTATTTCAAAATCACGATGTTCTAATTTGTTGTACGAATAGTTTAATGTTACATTTTCGACATCATAAAAACGAGGTTTACTGTCTCCAACCCTGTTTTTCTTAACACCAATAAAGTTGATACTTTTACGTTTGGTATATTCTTCGGACTGTTCTAATATTCTATCTCTTTCATCAGAATCTGCAGCTTCATCTAACCTTGTATCTAATTCTAAATCTTCATATTGTTGATCGTATTTAGGAGTAATAAGTTCAACCCCTTGACCATAACTAAACGGAATTTGAATACCCCATTTTTTAGGTAATAATTGTCCAACATTTACATTTGTAACAACATCATATTGTTTACTATCCTCTAAACTACGTTCGCTAGGACCTTGATTAACATTTCCAAAGCCAGCAGTACTCATTCTTCCTGATGCACTAACGCTTGCAAAATCTGCTAACTGTGTATCAACAGTTACAATTGCAGCCCAACCACCTTCATTATCCATTTCGGACAACCTAAGTTCATTAAACCAAACTTCACCACATTGCACATTATTGGTTCCGTTTTTAACACCAACCATTAAAGTTCTGATATCTCCAAAATTTGGGTTTCCTTTAATAGCGACACGTTGTTGACCTGTAACATAACCTGCAAACTGATCTACAACTGGTACCAAATCTGAGCCTACAACGTCATAGAAGTTAGCTGAACCATCCGTTAACGTTTGATTACTAATACCTAACGATTTAATTCGTTGTAAAACTTCTAACTCTATATTAATTTCATTTACATCTGGCCAAAAGGCTTCAGCTGAAGATCCACCACTATAAACACTTAAAGGAACTTCTATTTGGTAATAATTTTGAGTTAAGTCATTACCCATTCTTATAAAACCTACAAGCTCATTATCTGATAATCCAGGAGTTTCGCCATCTCTAGCATGCATAAACATCCTTAGCTTTTTATACTGACGCATGTCTAAACTTATATTTTTAAACACAGCTCTTGCGTCTTTTGCTTTTAAATCACAAACATCAACTACTAAAGCCTGTTCGTTTTGCCTAACTATAGTATTGTTATTATTTAACTGTTCTGGCACTACACTAGGTGGTGATACATAACTTCCATCATTTTCTTGGGTACTAACTGCACCAACGGTAAAATCTGTATCGTCAAAATCTAAAGGCGTAGCTCCTCCATCTAAAGCCAACTGAAAACGTCTCCAATCACTACGTACCAACTCTAAAGTACCAAAACGTAAGGTTGTGTTTTGCTGAAACTCGTTTAGATATAATCTTGTAAATCTTATAGAACGTAAATCCGTAATACCATTAACTACAAATTCATCATCTGTACGAATAGGAATTCTAAACTGATACCATTTTGGATAAGCAGTATCTCCGTTTGGCAAGACTCTAGGATTGTTATTATCCGTAACGTTTTTAGTGTCAACTATATATTCGTTATCAATATTAAGAGATGCAGGAGTGATTTCTACTTCATACTCAAAATAACTATCAATAGTATTCATTGTATTGTCTCTGTTTACATCCTCAACATCTGGTTGTGTTGTTGACCCTCTGTCTGTATCACTAAACGTATCTGGAGAGTTACCATCTACTCCATTATATAACTTATATCTATCAAAAATATCACCTTCTGCATTAAGATAGTAGTTATAATTATCTTTAGCTGGATCTGTTAATCCTGCGAAACCCGAAGGAAAACTTGTTGCTTCTTCTACATCATCATAACCATCAAAACCTACGTCTTGATTTGTACGCTCTTCTCCTGTTGTATCAAATGCATAAATTAATGCTTGATTTTGAGGAACTACAGATTGAAAAGCTGTTTGTGGTAACAAACTAACATTACCATCTTGAGGCAATCCGTTTTCATATTGTTTACGTCCATCTTTTAGTACATCTTCAGATATGTTACCTAAATTGATATAAAGTTTACCTCCTGGATTACTGGTATCTTCTTGAAAAGGATCTTGTAACCAAAACTCAATATACTCGACATTGGCTTGTTCAAAATCTGTAGAAGTTATTTGTCTAGTAATACCAGCCCAACTGGCTGCTGGATTTGCTATGGTTTCATTTTCAGTACCAGGTTCAAAATTATAAGGACCACGCTCTTGTGGATAATACGATAAATCTAATGTGTTTAACACTGTTGTTTGTCCTTGTGCTATATCTTGTTCTGGAAATAATTCGTTTACAAAAACTCGACTAGTATATAAGCTAGACATATCATCGTCAGAAATACCACTCGGACGTTGACTACCATAAAATATAGGATCAATCGTGTACCAGTTAAGCATTGCTCTACCATAACCGTTTTCTATACCATTATCGTCAAAAGTCGTAACATTATTAACATTTAATGGTCTACTTGACAAACTCCATGACTGAGCAGATTTTAAATCTATCCCATTTTGTGTGCCTTCAAAATCATCTATGTAAGCAGTAGCTTCACCATTAAAATCTGTACCTTTTGGAGCACCTGGTAACAGATATGCAAAATCACCTCTAACAGAAATATTAGAAGGTGCATCTGTATCTATATTTGGTAATTTATTTACTAATCTTGATAAGAATGGTACTTCAGATGAAAAGTTTGCATTAAAACCAAGTATGGTGTTATTTATTGGCTCATTAGCATAATTTGCTTTTTGAGTAATAGGTCTTTCGTTTAGATTAATATATGTCGCACCAATAACAAAGTCTTCGTTAAATTGATGCTCTATATTTAATCCTGTATACCTCTTAGTTTGTTGTCCAAAAATAGAATTGTTTTCTGTTGAAACTTCTATTGGAATATTTGATGCTTTTAAACCTTCGTCAATAATATAAACACGTCCTAATTGATAGTTAACTGTATAATCTTGACCTTCTACTAAAACACGACCTCCAGCTGTTACTTGAACAGATCCTCTTGGGACATTAAACCCACCAATTGGTATACCATCTCCTCCTGAAGATTTGTAACGTCCTTTAATTTGGAATTTATTTTTTTCACTTTCATCTAAAGCAGCAGTCTTTGTCGCTTTATAAAGTAAATCGTACACGTATTTTTCTTGATTGGCATTGGTATAAGTATCTGCTTCATAGTCTGAAGCGTTGTTACCAGTGTTACCATCGTTATCTAAAATATCAAATAAGTAACGTCCAAAAGGCTCTACTTTTGTAAAAACAATTTTACCATTTGCTGGTATAACAGTTATACCTGAGACAAAATCAAAAAATCCGTCTCCATTAGTTTGCGGATCATTATTATAATTTAATTTATCAAAATTAAATAGTTTTAATAATGTAGTTTGCTCTATTGGTTCTCCATTAAAATCAACTCCAAAAGGGGTACCTTCAACTGGAGTTATATAGTTTAGCGCAGCAGCTTCGTTATAAAATATATTAAGTGTAAAATCTTCTTGTGTTAATTGGTATGCTCCTGTATCGTAGACGTTTTTCATCATTAAGTCCCAAATAGGCTGAGAAACGCTAGTAATACTACTTTTTAATAATTTTAAAATTAATGCGTTATTGGTGACATTGGTGACTTGTCCATCTGTATTGACATCAACATCTGTTGCTCCAATACCATCATTGGCAAATTCACCAACTTGAAACACTTGACCTCCTACTGTGTATTGGTAGGCAACAGCTAAGACTTCGTCATTATTTAAACGTTGATTTAAGGATATATAACCTAATTGTGTGTTTAATGTATATTCTTGACCTTCGGTAAGTTTTCTTGTATTTTCTTGTTTAGCAAAATCAAATCCTTCATTAAAACTAGGTATTGAAATACCATTCTGAACCGTTGCAATATCTCTTACTGCATCATTTAATTGCGATCCAGCATTACCAATATTAGTTGGATCAAGTCCATTGTTTCCGTTATCAGGGAAGGCATTGGGACCACCAGAGACTGCAACACCAGAGTTACCGATAACATCTGTTTCTCCTAAATCTTGAAATGCAACAAAGTTTCTAACATTTTCAGTTGAATTACTTCGGTTGGTTACCCAAACTTCAATTCTAGTAATTTGAATATTATTATTTATAAATGGGTAATTTAATAGTGCATCATCATAATTATTGCGAAAGTATTGTGCTAAGAAAAAGTGACGATTTTCGTCATAATCACGAATAAAAAAATCAAACTCGTCCAAAGTACCTCCACCTTGAGCTGTTACAGATTTTGCATCTGATCTTTGGTCAGAAAACACAGCAGTAACTGTTGTTTTACCAAATCTTAATTGTGTTTTTACACCAAATAAACTTTGCGCACCTGTAATTAAAGAGCTGTTAAGTGGCATGCTGACATTACCAACTTCAATTTTTTGGATAATATCGTCCTCTGTTGGTGTGTATTCTAATTTTATTAAATTTTGAAAGTCAAAGGTAGATTGTGTGTCATAATTAGCATTAACTTGTAATCTTGACCCTACTTTACCTAACATACTTAAGCTAATACGCTGATCAAAATCAAAAGAAAAGTTTTGTCTATTTCTTGGTGAAAATGATGGGTTGTCTTGTTTAGTAAATAATACTCCTAAATCCATTTCAACCGTACCTTGAGGCACAATTGATATTGGTCCTTCACCAAATATACTTTCAAAAAAACTAGAGTTAACATAAAACTCAGGAATTAGATTTTTTTGAGCTTCTTCTGAGTTACCTTTTTTACCTTCATAAGCATCAATTTTATCTTTATAATAAGATTTCAAATTTTGCTGAGATACTAAATCCTGATATTCTTGTGGTGTTAATATTACAGGGTAATTTATATTAAATGCACCAACTGACTCAGTATAAATATAACGATCTGTTACAGGATCATAGGTATATTTGGACTCTATGCTGTTGGGATTTGGCATATTAATAGTCCCTAAATTAAAACCAGTTTTGGTACTATCTTGCTCCACTGCACCATCATCTTCTTGAGCAAAAGATAAAGTTGTAGTCAATAATGCAAATACTGTTAATAAAAAATATTTAAGGGATTTATAAAAAGTATGTTGACGTGTATTCAAAATAAATTATAAATTTTTTAAGGCTAGTTTGATAATTGTTTCTACGTTAGCTTCAGGTTCTACTTTAACAATTTTGTCAATCACTTTTTCTGCTTGCTTTTTAGCAAAACCAAGAACTTCTAAAGCAGATAACGCTTCATCTTTATTAGTATTGCTTTGTGTTACAGAAACTTCATCAATATCATAAATTTTAAGAATTTTATCCTTTAAATCAATAATAACACGTTGTGCTGTTTTAATACCTATACCTTTTATAGATTTTATTAAAGCTACATCTTCAGTAGCAATTCCTTCTCTAATTTGTTTAGGAGTTAGAGAAGACAACATGGTTCTAGCGGTATTGGCTCCGATACCACTTACCGAAATTAATAATCTAAATAATTCTCTTTCGGTAGTTGATGCAAAACCATATAATGTATGCGCATCTTCTCTGACTTGAAGATGCGTATACAATTTTAAAAATTCTTGATCGGGAATTTGAGAAAAGGTGTGTAAAGATATATTAAGCATGTATCCAACACCATTGCAATCGATGACTACATCTGTTGGATTTTTCTCTACTAATTTTCCTTGAATATGTGTAATCATAAATTTATGTTAATCCACCAAATGTAAGAAATTTATTGGTAGAATAAATTAGTTACTATTTTTTATACTTTGCTCTTGCTTTTCTTTTTGCTGAGCATCAATAACTGCAATAGCTGCCATGTTTACAATTTCGTCTACACTTGCGTGTAATTGTAAAATGTGTGCAGGCTTACGCATACCCATCATTATTGGTCCAATAGATTCTGCTTTATTAAGTTCTTTAAGTAACTTATAAGTGATATTTGCAGATTCTAAATTTGGAAAAATTAAAGTGTTTACTTTTTTACCTGCTAGTTTAGAAAACGGAAAACTATCCGATAATAACTGACTATTTAAAGCAAAATCTGTTTGTAACTCACCATCTACTAATAAATCTGGATGTCTTTTATGTAAATATGAAACTGCTTCTCTAACCTTTGTTGCGGTTTGGTCTTTTGATGATCCAAAGTTTGAAAAAGAAGTCATTGCCATAACGGGTTCCATACCAAACATTTTAACCACTTTTGCTGTCATTTGTGCAATTTTAGTCAAATCTTGAGCAGATGGGTTTATATTTATAGCTGTATCACTTAAAAACATTGGTCCACGTTGTGTCATCATCACGTTAGTAGTTGCCACTCTTGTAGATCCTGGAGCTAAACCAATAAGCTCTAACATTGGTTTTACAACCGAAGGATAACTACGTGTATAACCAGATATTAATGCATCTGCATCACCTTCATTAACCATCATAGCTGCATAGTAATTACGCTCTCTCATTAGTTTTTCAGCTAATAACTGAGTAACACCCTTACGCTTACCTTGATCCCAAAACACTTTTGCATATTTGTTTTTTTGTTCTAATTGCTCGTCCGATTTTGGATCTATAATTAATACATCTGCATCAAACTCTAGTTCTTCTTTTAAACGTTCGATTTCATCTTTTCTTCCTAATAAAATAGGGATTGCAACACCTTCCTCATAAACAATCTGAGCTGCTTTTAAAACATCCAATGAGTCTGCCTCTGTAAACACCACACGTTTTGGGTTTAATTTAGCTCTGTTTAATAGTAGTCTTACAATTTTATTATCACTACCTAGACGGTCTAATAACTCATCTTCATATTTTTGCCAATCTGTTATTGGTTCTTTAGCAACACCACTATACATAGCAGCTTTAGCTACTGCAAGAGGCACAGTACTTATTAATCTTGGGTCAAATGGTTTAGGAATTATGTAATCTTTACCAAATGCTAATCTTGTCTCTCCATAAGCAATGTTGACTTGTTCTGGCACAGACTCTTTAGCTAATTTAGCCAATGCTTTAACTGCAGCCATTTTCATTTCTTCATTTATCTTAGTCGCACGTACATCTAATGCACCACGAAATATAAAAGGAAACCCTAAAACGTTATTAACTTGGTTAGGATGGTCACTACGTCCAGTAGCCATAATAATATCTTCTCTGGCATCTATTGCTAGCTCGTAGCTAATTTCTGGGTCTGGATTAGCCATAGCAAAAACAATAGGATTTTTAGCCATAGATTTTAACATATCTTGAGATACTAAATCACCAACAGACAGTCCTAAAAAGACATCGCTATCGACCATAGCTTCTGCTAAGCTATTAAACTTTTTATCTGAAGCAAATTTAAGTTGACTATCTAGTAAATCAGTCCTATCCTTATGTAAAATACCATCTTTATCAAACATGGTAATATTCTCTGGTTTAACACCTAAAGCAGCATATAAATTTACACAAGCCATAGCTGCGGATCCAGCTCCAGAGATTACCACTTTTACAGTTTTAATGTCTTTTTCTGCAATTTCTAATGCATTTATTAATGCTGCAGATGAGATGATTGCTGTACCGTGTTGATCATCGTGCATAACAGGAATATCCAATTCTTCTTTTAAACGTCTTTCTATTTCAAAAGCTTCTGGAGCTTTGATATCTTCTAGGTTTATACCTCCAAAAGTTGGAGCTATATTTTTTACAGTTTCAATAAACTCTTCAATATTTTCCGTATTAACTTCAATATCAAAAACGTCAATATCAGCAAATATTTTAAATAGTAAGCCTTTACCTTCCATTACTGGTTTTGATGCCTCAGGTCCAATATTACCTAATCCTAAAACAGCAGTACCATTAGAGATGACTGCAACTAAGTTTCCTTTGGCTGTATATTTATAAACGTTATTAACGTCTTTTTTAATTTCTAAACAAGGTTCTGCAACACCTGGAGAATAAGCTAAAGCCAAATCTCTTTGTGATGCATATTTTTTTGTTGGAACAACTTTTATTTTTCCAGGAGTTGGCTTTGCATGATATACTAAAGCCTCACGTCTTCTACTTTGTTTGCTCATAATTTAGTTTTTATAGAACACACAAATTTAAGAATACTCATTCGTTTAAACTCACATTTTTTTGAATGATTTAGTTTAAAAGTTTAAACAGGAAAAATGATAGAAATAAAACTTTAAAAAAATCTAACTTATAAGTTTGGATAAAATATTAATATTATCTGGAAGTCTACCTACATTTTGCAGTTTAAGCGCTGCCAATTTTAAAGCAATTTTTAAACTATCTTCCATGGATTTTTTTTTTATATAGGCGAATAGGAAACCTGACCAAAAAGCATCTCCTGCTCCTGTAGTGTCCATTACCTTTTTAATATCTATTGCTGGAAGTGAAATTTCTGATTTTCCTTTTTGCGAAAGCACTACTCCTTTTTCTCCTAATGTTAGGCACACTATTTCAACACCTGATTTATGGAAGAAATCAAAAATTTCTTTATGTGATTTCTTTGTATTAAATAACCTTTCCATATCATCTTCACTAATTTTAACTAAAGGATTATAGCTACAATACTCTTTGATTACTTCTACAGCTAATGCTCTATCTGGCCATATTTTTTCAGAAAAATTTACATCGATACTAAGTTTACAACCAGCATTTACTGCTTCTTTAGCTTTTTTAAGTATAGTGTCTCGTGCTGGATTTTTACTTAACGCAAAACATGTAGTATGAAATATTTTGGTTTGCTGGAGTGTTTTTAACTCTATTTGTTTTTCTGTTATTATAAAATCTGACTTACGGTATGCCACAAAATCTGGCGTATCTGTAGATCTTGAAACAAAAATTGTACTCGTTGGCTCTGTTTCTAGTGCTAGAATATTATTTACGTTAATATTAACTTCTTTTAATCTTTGTAGTATATATTCTCCAAAACCATCTTTTCCTATTGTTGCTACTAAGGCTGATTTTAAACCTAAACGAGACGTATTCATTGCTACATTAGTAGGAGAACCTCCTAAATACCTATGATAATCTCTTGTTTGGTTGATATTAACACCTTGTTGGTGACCTATAAAATCTACTAATGCTTCACCTACGCAAAGTATATCTATTTCTCTTTCCATTTTAAGCTAATAATCTTTTTCCTAAAATATATTGTTGTAAAGCAACCTCACCAGCTGCGCTCCATGTACAATATTCTACTCCTGTAGGATTTCCTGTTTTACTGTTAAAGTTTTCGTAGAATTTAAATTGCTCTACGCTATTTATTTTTTTTATTTGATGTAATACATCTTCAGCTTTTTCTGCATGGTTTTTAACCAAACTCATACCATAAAAACCATTTACCATTTGCCATGTTCCACCATTATGAAACTCGTAAGGAATGTTTCTAAATTCATACTTACAGTTGTTTTCTAGAAGTTTCCAATCTTCATGATTTTCTTTTATGGGTTCCCAAAATGCAGGTAACAACTTTAATGGTAAAGTTGCTCTCAAATTTTCGGAATAATTAATAATTTCTTCTTGAAAATCTATGGCTCCCAACCCAATTAAAAGCGCTATACTATTTCCTAAAGCATCGAACATCGTTTGATAACCAGAAGGATTTATTGAAGCCATCCAAAACTTTTCTTTTTTTAGTTTTTTATAAGCATTAGGATGAAAAGGATTACTATAATTTGTTTTACGATAATTTCCTGTAAGTTTTTCTGTAACAATATCTATTTTGGTTTGATATTCTTTATTAGGAAACAAACTATTTACACATTTTAGCGCCCATAATCTTAATACTTGATCGTAAAAAATATGGCCTTCGGTAATATACTCATCTGCCCAGTTTCCAGATCTTGGCACATAAATAAGGTGATTATTATTAAACTCCCAAGCTTCTAAGAGCTTTAAACCTTTATCCATTTTAGCTTTTAATTTTTCGGCAAAACTTAGGTTATTTGTTAAGTGTGCATAATTACAAATTCCAATAATAAACCATGAAATAGTATCTACTCTTCCTGCTAAACCTCCAAAACTAACTTCAACTTTATCTTTTTCGATAAAAAAAACATTAGATGGAATATGACCTAATTCATGTTGATTTTCTGCAAGAGTCGTTAATGTATTTTTAAATGTTTCTGTTAAACTTAAATCACCATCTAATAATGCTGCTAAGCCGCAAATTACACCATCTCGCGCCCAAACTCTTTTATAATTTGTTATGTCGCTTGCGCTTGCTAAAAAACCTTTATCTGTTCTTGCTCTAGATAATAAGTTAACTGCTTTTTTATATGATTGTTCTTGTGTCATTGTTATAATTGAGGCTGTTTATTTTGTTTTATAAATAGTGTACAAATTGTTGCTATTAACAGTAATACGCCTGCAAAAGTTATAGCGTTTCTTGGATCGTTATTTAAAAAAGTTTTTAAAATAAACCCAAAGGATAATGTTTGAATAATCATTGGAATAACAATCATCATATTTATAATACCCATATAAACACCATATCTTTCTTTAGGAATATCTGCAACTACCATTAAATAAGGAATTCCCATCATACTTGCCCAACCAATTCCGAAACCAGTAATAGCGAAAAACAATAGATTTTTATTTTCAATATGCGGAAACGCTAAAAATCCAATAGCTGCAATAATTAAACATACTGCATGTACTTTTTTAGCACTGTATTTTTTAGCGAAACCTACTAGTGCAAAAGCAATTAAAAAGGTAACAACATTATACCAACCGTTTACTAAACCTGTCCAACTTACAGCTTCACTATACGCTTGTGTGTTTTCTGGAGTTGCATTCCAAACAGATAAAGCAACACTTTTAGAAGAGTTTTGCCAATAACAAAATAGTGCATACCATTGAAATAGATAAACTAATGCTAATTGCCACATAACTTTTGGCATATCTTTTATTGCTGAAAAGATTTCTTTAAGTGGTTCTAGAACACTTCCTTTTTCTCTAATTTTTATTAATTCTTCTTTTGTTGGTGGTATTTCTTTAGTTTTACTCATACTCCATAAAATAGAACCAATTGAGCAAATAGCACCGAGAAAAAATGATGCATATACCCAAGTTGGTAATGCGCCTGTTGTGCCTATAAATATTAATGGAAATACGAATAGTGAAACATTAGCCAATACTTGACCAAGTCCTGTAAAAAAACTTTGCATTTGAAAACCTAAAGGTTGCTGCTCTTCCTCTAATTGGTCTGCAATTAATGCTCTATAAGGTTCCATTGCTGTGTTATTTCCTGCATCCAAAATCCATAACAATCCTGCAGCCATCCATAACGAACTACTAAACGGGAAAGCTATTAATGTTAAACTACATAAAATTGCACCTATTAAAAAATAGGGTTTTCGTCTACCTAATTTTGGATTCCAAGTTTTATCACTTAATGCGCCAATTATTGGTTGCACTAGCAATCCTGTTACTGGTCCAGCGAGGTGTAAAATTGGAATTTGATCTGGACTTGCACCTAAGAAATCATAGATTGGAGTTACTGCACTTTGCTGTAAACCAAAACTATATTGAATACCAAAAAATCCAACATTCATATTTAGTATTTGCCAAAAAGACAATTTTGGTTTTTTTAACATCGTAAATTATTTTTTAGTTAATTGAAAAGAGCCAACATTAATTTGTTAATATTGACTCTATGCAAATTCAAATCAAAAAAACTAACACTTGTTTAAATTAAAAGCTATAATTAATACCTAAAGAAATAGAACGTCCAGGAACAGGTCTTACTCTTAAGTAATTTACTTGACCTTCTGTTATGCTTCCTTCTTCAGACTCTGTAATACCTAAGGTATCGAAAATATTATTTGCAGATATGTTTGCCTTTAAATTTTCTGTAACTCCAATATTTATAAAACTATTTATAATTACAAATCCTGGTAAAACTAATTCGTTTGAGTCTTGTGCATACGCTTTACTTTGTCCTACAAAACTTAAACCTACACTGTTTTGCTTTGCATTACCAAAGTTATAAGATGGAATAAGGTTATAAATAAAATCTGGTTGTCTTCTTGGCGTATTACCTTCGTTATCTCCAGAATCTATTTCGGCATCTGTAAATGTTAAACCACCACGAACATCAAAATCATTAAATCTATAAGATCCTTCTAATTCTACACCTAAAGACTTGTAATCGTTCTCGATTATAGAATTTGAAGTTGCTTCAAAACCACCTTCTTCTGTTGTTTTAGCATAAAATACAGTTGCATATAAAGATCCATTTTCAAAACCTCTTTTATAACCAACTTCTGCTTGATTAATAAAATCTAATGCATTAATTCTATCACTATCTGTATAATCTAATCCTGCAAATAAAATTCTATCTGCTTTAGCCGAAGCACCTCTACTATATCTAGCAAACACTGCTTGATTATCTTGAATTTTATAATTTAAACCTAAAGAATACGAAACGTAATCGTAGTCATAATCTACAACTGTAGGATTTGATAAATCTATAGATTGTACAGTTTGTTCTGGCTGAGAGATTGTACCATCATTATTAATATCATAAGCAGAAGTTACTGGCCCAGCAAAAGAACCATCTACTTTACCATTATCAAAACGAATACTTGCATCTACATTTAACTTCTCTGAAGCTTCTAAAGCTACAGATAAGTATGGTGCAGAAACATTGTAACGTGTATCGTAACTACGTTGGCAACAGTTTCCAAAAAAAGCTGCTCCATAACCTACTAAACCATTAGATGTTATATCATTTCCTCCAGCATCTACTCCATTAATCAATCTAGCATTTTCACCAGAAGCTTCTAATAAATATGAGTTCCATAACCAAGACATAGATACATTTTGGATGCCTTTAAAATAACCAACAGTTACATCTAAGTTTCCAAAGTCTTTTGTTAAACGAATATCATTCATGAAATTATTAAAGTTATTTAACTGCGTGTCAAATAACACTACAGGTGCAATTACTGTATTATCACTCACTGCGCCATCACCATTTGCATAACTTAAAGAACTGTAACCATTACCTGTTGCAAAATCTCCTGCAAGAAAATCTGATGCTGTTAAAACACTTGCTGGAAATGGAGAGTTAAACCCACCTTTATTAGAAGAGAATCTACCTTTGTTTGTAATATTAAATTCGTTACCTAAATCGAAAGCTGCTTCCATACCTATTGATGTTGAAATTGGATTCATACCATCACTAACATTAGATCGTCTTAACGCACCACTTTCACCTAAACCAACGTTTTGAGATAAGTATGGAGTATGTAATGTTTCACTATTAGCGTCAAAATTAGTAAGATCTTGAAAATCTGGATCATCATTTGTACCTGTTACTTGTATTGGGTTTGGTAAGTATCCAATAGCTCTATCATTTAAATATTTAGCATATACACGAACATAACCTTTATCAAATTCTTTAGTTAAGTTTAATTTAAATTGGCCTCCATTATTAGCTGTATAACCAGCATCTCTAATACCTTCACCTACACGATAAAAACCTCCCATGTGAAAATATAAATCGTTTCCTAATGGTGCTCCGTATTCAAAATCTGTTCTAAAATTACTATAATCTAAACCAAAAGAAGTACCTATAGAACCACCTTCTACTTTACCAGTTTTGCTAATTAAATTAATAATTGCACCTGGTGAATTAGATGATAATGTTGAAGCAGACCCACCTCTTATAGCTTCTATTCGTGATATATTAGAATCGTATCGCGTAAAAATATCTGCTGTAGCAAAAGACATATCACCAAATAACAAAACAGGTAAACCGTCTTCTTGTAATTGTACATATTTTGAACCTCCTGAAGATACAGGAACACCTCTTACTGCAATATTAGAGTTACCTTCACCACCTGAAGATTCTGAACGAATTCCTGGAATAGTTCTAAATATCTCGGCAGTTGATCTAGGCGCAGACTGCTCTATCAATTTAGGTTTCATTGTTGTTACAGATACACTTGATTCTATTTTAGACCTTGGGTTTGTTACACCTGTTATTATAACCTGATCTAAAGATTCTGCATTTACAATCATTGTAAACCCAATAACTAAATTTTCAGAATTTACAGAAACATTTTTTGAATATTTTGTATACCCCAAATAAGTTGCTTCAAGAGTGTAGTTACCATCACTTACTCTTTCAATAGAATAATTCCCTTCAAAATCTGAAGTTGCACCTTGTGAAGTGCCTTTTAAAATAACATTTACACCTGGTAGCGGCATACCTGCTTCGTCATTAATTTTACCAGAGATTACAGATTGTGCAAATAAGGAAATACCCGAGAATAAACACAATAGGAACAAACTCCATTTTTTGATTAGTGTATTCATTTTTGATAATTTTTAGTTAATTAATAATATTTATAGCTATTACATAACAAATCTACAATTAAAGATACCTAAAATTATTTAATTATTAATCAAGTTACGTATTCGAAACGTTTCGATATATTTA